>NZ_LGCW01000064.1:0-14720 GCF_001279365.1 Streptomyces sp. NRRL F-5755
CCCCCAAACACCCCCACACCCACCACCCCCTGTCCAATGGATGAAACCAGGTCGCGGTTGAGGGTTGTTTTTCCCATACGCTGTGGGGCGTGACCCCCGCTGAGTTCTCCTGCGCCGTGCTCTGTGCCGTGCGTGGTGCTGTTGAGGACGGGGAGCTCTCCGTGGCCGTGCCGGAGCGGGTTGTGGTGCGTGTGCCGGGTGGCAAGGGTGCCACCCGTGAGGGCGGGGTTGATTTCGCGTGTGGTGTTGCGATGCAGGTGGCCAAGGAGGCCGGGCGGTCGCCGCTTGAGGTGGCCGGAATGCTGCGTAAGCGGTTGGCGGGGGTGCCCGGGATTGCCCATGTGGAGATCGCCGGGGCCGGATTTTTGAATGTGACGTTGACGGGTGGGGCTCGGGCCGGGCTCGTACGGAGTGTGCTGGCGCAGGGGCGGGCGTACGGGGATGCCGGCGGCGGTGGCCGGGTGGAACTCCGTACGGTGGAAGGCGCAGAGGCGGCTGGAAAGGCGGACGTACGGGCTGCTGTCACCGTCGAGGCGCTGGAGCGGATTCTGCCTGCGGGGGGCGCGGCGACGAAGCCGGGTGGGGAAACGGTCCGCCCGAGGGAGGTCGCCGAGGGATGGCAGCTCCTCGTCGCCCGTCTCGGCGCCGATGAGGCTCGCTGGGCCCTGCTCCGTCCCGCTCAAGGTGACGCCGTACGCCTTCCCGACCGCCCCGTGCAACGGGAGAGCAACGCCCGCTTCCGGGTGCAGTACGCGTACGCCCGTACGTGTGCCATGACGCGTAACGCCCGTGAGCTGGGATTCGCTGCCGAGCCCGCAGATATGAGGGACGTGGGGGGAACGGAGGCTCAGGGCCAGGCCCTCCGTGAGCTTTTCGCCGCCATCGCCGAGTATCCGGCCACCGTCGAGGCCGCCGCCCGGCACCGGGCGCCCGACCGGGTCGCACGGCATCTGGAGATCACCGCCGACGCCTGGCTGCGATGTCACGACGTGTGTCCGCCGCTGCCTGTCGGTGAGGAGAAACCCTCGGCCGTGCACCGTGGCCGGCTGGCTCTCGCCGAAGCCGCCGGAACGGTGCTCGCCAACGGCCTTCACCTGCTCGGCATCTCCACGCCCGATCGTCTTTAGACCTGGTCCGAACACTGGCAGGCAAGCCCGAACCAAAGCAGCCGACAACCGGCGGTCGATGCCCGACAAGGACGTCCGGTAGCCGACCCGCCGCTCCGCCAGTCGACGTACCCGACCAGGTCGCAGTACTTCCGAGGGGAATTCCCACGCCATGAGCCGTTCCGCACATCCCGCAGGCCCCCGCCACGGCGACGTCCTGCCCGAGGGGCACTACTCCGCTCCGCCCGCCGATCTGAACAGCATCGATTCCCGTGTGTGGGCCCGTACGGTCCGCCGGAACGAGGACGGTGTGATCACCGTCGGCGGGGTCGATGTCGCTGCGCTCGCCGAGGAGTTCGGGACGCCCGCGTACTTCCTGGACGAGGAGGATTTCCGGGGTCGGTGCCGGGCCTGGAAGGACGCTTTCGGGGAGGGGGCGGATGTCTTCTACGCCGGTAAGGCGTTTCTTTCGCGGGCCGTGGTGCGGTGGCTGGCGGAGGAAGGCATGAATCTCGATGTGTGCAGTGGCGGCGAGCTGGCCACCGCGCTCGCGGCGGGGATGCCTGCCGAGCGGATCGCGCTGCACGGCAACAACAAGAGCGTCGATGAGATCACCCGGGCCGTGGAGGCCGGGGTCGGTCGGATCGTGCTGGATTCGTTCCAGGAGATCGTGCGGGTCGCGCACATCGCGGACCGGCTGGGCAAGCGGCAGCGGGTGCAGATCCGGGTGACGGTGGGCGTGGAGGCGCACACCCACGAGTTCATCGCGACCGCGCACGAGGACCAGAAGTTCGGGATCGCGCTGGCCGGCGGGCAGGCCGCGGAGGCCGTACGGCGGGTGCTGAAGCTGGACGGGCTGGAGCTGACCGGCATCCACTCGCACATCGGCTCGCAGATCTTCGACATGGCCGGCTTCGAGGTGTCGGCGCGGCGCGTGGTGCAGCTGCTGACCGAGGTACGGGACGAGCACGGCGTGGAGCTGCCGGAGATCGACCTGGGCGGCGGGCTCGGGATCGCGTACACCTCGGACGACGATCCGCGCGAGCCGCACGAGATCGCGAAGGCGCTCGGCGACATCGTGACGCGGGAGTGCGCGGCGGCCGGGCTGGCCGTGCCGCGCCTGTCCGTGGAGCCGGGCCGCGCCATCGTCGGCCCCACCGCGTTCACCCTGTACGAGGTCGGCACGGTCAAGGAGCTGGACGGGCTGCGTACGTACGTCTCCGTCGACGGCGGTATGTCCGACAACATCCGTACGGCCCTCTACGACGCCGAGTACAGCGTGGCGCTGGCCTCGCGGGCCTCGGACGCGCCGCCGATGCTGTCCCGCGTGGTCGGCAAGCACTGCGAGAGCGGCGACATCGTCGTACGGGACGCGTTCCTGCCCGCCGACGTGGCGCCCGGCGACCTGCTCGCGGTGCCCGCGACCGGCGCGTACTGCCGGTCGATGGCGAGCAACTACAACCACGCGCTGCGGCCGCCGGTGGTCGCGGTGCGTGACGGCGCGGGGCGGGTCATCGTCCGGCGCGAGACGGAGGAGGACCTGCTGCGCCTCGACGTCGGGTAGGACGGGCACCGGGCGCGAAGGGCGTGAAGAGCACGGTGCACCGTCCGTACGGGCGGTGTCGGCCGTTGCGGCCGAGTGACCGACAATGGTGGAACGAATGTCTCGGCATCCGGACCGGGGCCGGAAAACCCGGTCCGGTGCGTGAGACTGGTGCATTACCGAGAAGGAAAGCGAAAGAGGTCGAATGATGCGTACGCGTCCGCTGAAGGTGGCGCTGCTGGGCTGTGGAGTGGTCGGCTCAGAGGTGGCGCGCATCATGACGACGCACGCCGACGACCTCACGGCCCGCATCGGTGCGCCGGTCGAGCTGGCCGGGATCGCCGTTCGCCGTCCGGACCGGGTACGCGCGGGAGTGCCCGCCGAGCTGATCACCACCGACGCGAAAGCGCTGGTCAAACGCGGTGACATCGACGTGGTCGTCGAGGTGATCGGGGGCATCGAGCCCGCCCGCGGCCTCATCACCACCGCTTTCGAACACGGCGCGAGCGTGGTCTCGGCCAACAAGGCGCTGGTCGCGGCGGACGGCGCGGCGCTGCACGCCGCGGCCGAGGCCAATGGCGCGGACCTCTATTACGAGGCCGCCGTGGCCGGCGCGATCCCGCTGGTCCGGCCGCTGCGCGAGTCGCTGGCCGGCGACAAGGTCAACCGGGTGCTCGGCATCGTCAACGGGACGACCAATTTCATCCTCGACAAGATGGACAGCACCGGCGCCGGGTACTCCGAGGCGCTGGACGAGGCCACGGCCCTCGGGTACGCGGAGGCCGACCCGACCGCGGACGTCGAGGGCTTCGACGCCGCCGCCAAGGCCGCCATCCTGGCCGGTATCGCCTTCCACACCCGGGTGACCATCGACGATGTGCACCGCGAGGGGCTGACCGAGGTCACCGCCTCCGACATCGCCTCCGCCAAGCGCATGGGCTGCACGGTCAAGCTGCTGGCGATCTGCGAGCGGGCCGCCGACGGTGCCTCGGTGACGGCGCGCGTGCACCCCGCCATGATCCCGCTGTCGCATCCGCTGGCCTCCGTGCGCGAGGCGTACAACGCGGTCTTCGTCGAGGCGGAGGCCGCCGGGCAGCTGATGTTCTACGGGCCGGGCGCGGGCGGCTCGCCGACCGCCTCCGCGGTCCTCGGCGACCTGGTGGCGGTCTGCCGCAACAAGCTGGCCGAAACCACCGGGCCCGGCGAGTCCGCGTACACCCAGCTGCCGGTCGGGCCGATGGGCGACGTGGTCACCCGCTACCACATCAGCCTGGACGTGGCCGACAAGCCCGGTGTCCTGGCCCAGGTGGCCACGGTCTTCGCCGAGCACGGCGTGTCCATCGACACCGTGCGCCAGCAGAGCAAGGACGGGGGTGCCGCCCGCTCCGGGGAGACCGCGAACGGGGGAGAGGCGTCCCTCGTCGTCGTCACGCACCGGGCGGCCGACGCCGCCCTGTCGTCGACCGTCGACGCGCTGCGCGAACTGGACACCGTCCGGGGCGTCGCCAGCATCATGCGGGTCGAAGGGGAGTAAAGGAACCCATGACTGCCATTTCCACCGCCAGCCGTCAGTGGCGCGGAATCATCGAGGAGTACCGCGACCGGCTGCCGGTCTCGGCGTCGACCGAGGTCGTCACGCTGCGTGAGGGGGGTACGCCGCTGGTGCCCGCTCAGGTGCTCTCCGAGCGCACGGGCTGTGAGGTGCATCTCAAGGTGGAGGGTGCCAACCCCACCGGCTCCTTCAAGGACCGCGGCATGACGATGGCCATCACCCGGGCCAAGGAGGAGGGTGCCAAGGCCGTCATCTGCGCCTCGACCGGCAACACCTCCGCCTCGGCGGCCGCGTACGCCGTACGGGCCGGGATGGTCTGCGCCGTTCTCGTACCGCAGGGCAAGATCGCGCTGGGCAAGATGGGCCAGGCGCTGGTGCACGGCGCGAAGATCCTCCAGGTCGACGGCAATTTCGACGACTGCCTGACGCTGGCCCGGGGCCTCTCGGAGAAGTACCCCGTCGCACTTGTGAACTCCGTCAACCCGGTACGGATCGAGGGCCAGAAGACCGCCGCCTTCGAGATCGTGGACATGCTGGACGACGCGCCGGACATCCACGTGCTGCCGGTCGGCAACGCGGGCAACATCACCGCGTACTGGAAGGGGTACCAGGAGTACGCCGCCGACGGCATCGCCTCGCGCACTCCGCGCATGTGGGGCTTCCAGGCGTCCGGCAGCGCGCCGATCGTACGTGGCGAAGTCGTCAAGGATCCGCACACGATCGCGACCGCCATCCGGATCGGCAACCCCGCCTCCTGGCAGTTCGCCGAGCGCGCCCGGGACGAGTCCGGCGGCTTCATCGACGAGGTGACCGACCGTCAGATCCTGGCCGCCTACCGGCTGCTGGCCTCTCAGGAGGGCGTCTTCGTGGAGCCCGCCTCGGCCGCCTCGGTGGCCGGTCTGCTCAAGGCCGCCGACGAGGGCAAGGTCGACCCGGGCCAGCGCATCGTCTGCACGGTCACCGGCAACGGCCTCAAGGACCCGGACTGGGCCGTCGCGGGCGCCCCGCAGCCGGTCACCGTCCCGGTCGACGCGGACGCCGCGGCCGAGCGCCTCGGTCTGGCGTAACGCGCCCCCTCGGGACACGGCGCACCCGGCCCGCCCGTACGGGTACGGCCGGGTGCCCACCCGGCGCGCGCGACGGCGCGCGCCCCCGGTCACCGGGCCCACGAGGGCCCGCCGCACCGGATCGAGCAAACCCTGCAAAGGCTGCAAATGCGGCTCGGAGCCGCAGGCGGCGTGCGACACGCATCGTGCGCCTCCTGTGCGCCCTATGTCGCCACAGAACCTTCCTTCGATAGGCTGGCAGCCAACTCCCCTCCCCACGGCATGTCGCAGTGGTGTGCAGGGCAGGTCAGAACGGTCCCCAAGAGCCGGCCGGGCACCACCCTGGTGCCGCGGCGCTCCGGGGCAGTGCCGCAGCATCACATCAAGGAGAGTCATCGAGCGATGGCCGGTCCAGCGTTCCGCGCCGCCGCCGTCCGGGTGCGCACCCCCGCGACCAGCGCCAATCTCGGTCCCGGCTTCGACGCCCTGGGGCTCGCCCTCGGGCTGTACGACGACGTCGTGGTACGGGTGGCCGATTCCGGCCTGCACGTCGACATCGCGGGCGAGGGCGCCGAAACCCTGCCGCGCGACGAGAGCCACCTGCTCGTACGGTCCCTGCGCACCGCCTTCGACCTGCTCGGCGGGCAGCCGCGCGGCCTGGAGATCGTGTGCGCCAACCGCATCCCGCACGGCCGCGGCCTGGGCTCCTCCTCCGCCGCGATCTGCGCCGGCATCATGGCCGCCCGCGCCGTGACCATAGGCGCCGAGCAGAAGCTCGACGACGCGGCGCTGCTGGAGCTGGCGACCGAGATCGAGGGCCATCCGGACAATGTCGCTGCGTGCCTGCTCGGCGGTTTCACCCTGGCCTGGACGGATACCGGGACCGCGCGGGCGATCAGGATGGATCCCGCCGATTCCATCGTTCCGGTGGTCTTCGTACCGGGCCGCCCGGTGCTCACCGAGACCGCGCGGGGCCTGCTGCCGCGTACCGTCCCGCACGTGGACGCCGCGGCCAACGCCGGCCGCGCCGCACTGCTCGTCGAGGCCCTGACCAGGCGCCCCGAGCTGCTGCTGGCCGCGACCGAGGACCGACTTCACCAGGAGTACCGTGCTCCCGCGATGCCCGAGAGCACGGCCCTGGTGAACCGACTGCGGGCGGACGGCGTCCCTGCAGTCATCTCCGGCGCGGGCCCCACGGTGCTCGCGCTGGTCCAGGAGGACGCGGCCGACAAGGTCGCCGGCCTGGCGGGCGAGGGGTGGGCGGCCAACCGGCTGGCCCTCGATGCGGTGGGCGCCTCGGTGCTGCCGCTCGCCGGGTGATCGTTCGATTGCCGGTCTTCGAGAGGGGGAATGTTTGTTGGATCCGGTAGTGTTAACCTCAAGTGAGTACGTGACGCCTCTGCGGCGCGGTACTCCGTGTCCCCTTCCGGGACCACCTTTCTTCCGGGAGCCTCCCAAACTGCTTGGAGCAGTTGCCTGAGCAGAAGCGAGCACGCTCCGGAATCGGCGTGACGGACATGAGTCACAGACATCTCTTCGCGCCGGAACCATGCACTGATCTCTCCGCCGTTCAGGCGGGACCACCGCCCCGGCCAGGTCCGCAAACACGGGACCGCAGCCGGACAGCACAACCGGTCGCCGAGCCAGACAGGCCGACGCCCGCTCCAGGGAAGGACCCTTCGTGAGCGACACCACCGATCTGATGGGCGTACGCACCGATGGCAGTGCCACCGCGCCCGCCACGGACGCTCCCGCCGCGCCTGCGCGGCGCCGCCGTTCCGGCACCGGCCTGGACGGCATGGTCCTGGCAGAGCTGCAGCAGGTCGCCTCCAGCCTCGGTATCAAGGGCACCGCGCGGATGCGCAAGAGCCAGCTGATCGAGGTCATCAAGGAGAAGCAGGCCCAGGGCGCCGGCGCCGCCTCCGCCAAGGGCGACGCGCCCGCAGAGACCGAGACCAAGCCCAAGCGCCGGGCGACCTCCAAGGCCCGTACGGGCGAGGACGGCGCCGCCAAGGCCGCGGGCAAGGGGGCCGAGAAGGCCGCCGACCAGGCCGCCGGGCAGCAGCAGATCGACATCCCGGGCCAGACCGGCGAGGAGCCCACCGGCGAGCGCCGCCGGCGCCGCGCCACCGCCGCCGCGGGCAGCCCCGAGGGCGCCGGCGAGGCGAAGACCGAGGCCAAGGCCGAGGCGAAGGCCGACACCCGGGCGGCGCAGCGCGAGGACGGCAAGGCCGAGGCCGCCGCCGACAGCGCCGAGGGCCGCCAGGGCAAGGGCGAGCGCCAGGACCGCGGGGACCGTCAGGACCGCGGCCAGAAGGGCGACCGCCAGGGCCGCGGCGAGCGCGGTGAGCGCGGCCAGCGCGACCGCCGCAACAAGAACAACGACGGCGGCGACCAGCAGGGCGGCGGCAACCGCCAGCGCGACAACCGCGACAACCGCCGGGCCGACGAGGACGGCGACGACTTCGAGGGCGGCCGCCGCGGCCGCCGCGGCCGCTACCGGGACCGCCGGGGCCGTCGCGGCCGGGACGACTTCGGCAACGAGCCGCAGGTCTCCGAGGACGACGTGCTGATCCCCGTCGCGGGCATCCTCGACATCCTCGACAACTACGCGTTCATCCGGACCTCCGGCTACCTGCCCGGTCCGAACGACGTGTACGTCTCGCTCGCCCAGGTCCGCAAGAACGGCCTGCGCAAGGGTGACCACGTCACCGGCGCGGTCCGCCAGCCCCGTGAGGGCGAGCGGCGCGAGAAGTTCAACGCGCTGGTGCGCCTGGACACCGTCAACAGCGTCGCGCCCGAACAGGGCCGCGGCCGCCCGGAGTTCGGCAAGCTGACGCCGCTGTACCCGCAGGAGCGGCTGCGCCTGGAGGGTGAGCCGGGCGCGCTGACGCCGCGGATCATCGACCTGGTCGCGCCGATCGGCAAGGGCCAGCGCGGTCTGATCGTGGCCCCGCCGAAGACCGGCAAGACCATGATCATGCAGGCGATCGCCAACTCGATCACCCGCAACAGCCCCGAGTGCCACCTGATGGTCGTCCTGGTCGACGAGCGTCCGGAAGAGGTCACCGACATGCAGCGGTCGGTCAAGGGCGAGGTCATCTCCTCGACCTTCGACCGCCCTGCCGAGGACCACACCACGGTCGCCGAGCTCGCCATCGAGCGCGCCAAGCGCCTGGTGGAGCTGGGCCACGACGTGGTCGTCCTGCTGGACTCGATCACCCGCCTGGGCCGTGCGTACAACCTCGCGGCCCCCGCCTCCGGACGCATCCTGTCCGGTGGTGTCGACTCGACCGCGCTCTACCCGCCGAAGAAGTTCTTCGGTGCCGCGCGCAACATCGAGGACGGCGGCTCGCTGACCATCCTGGCCACCGCGCTGGTCGAGACCGGCTCGCGGATGGACGAGGTGATCTTCGAGGAGTTCAAGGGCACCGGCAACATGGAGCTCAAGCTCGACCGGAAGCTCTCGGACAAGCGCATCTTCCCGGCGGTGGACGTGGATGCGTCCAGCACCCGTAAGGAAGAGATCCTGATGGGCAGCGACGAGCTGGCCGTCGTCTGGAAGCTGCGCCGGGTGCTGCACGCCCTGGACCAGCAGCAGGCCATCGAGCTGCTGCTGGACAAGATGAAGCAGACGAAGTCCAACGCGGAGTTCCTGCTCCAGATCCAGAAGACGACGCCCGGCATGGGCAACGGCAACGGCAACGACTGACGCCGGTCTCTCGGGAACGGCCCGCCGGCGCCCGTACAGGCGCCGGACGCGGCCGTGGCCGCACAGCTGAGCCCTCCTGGTCACATCGGTGACCGGGAGGGCTTCGTGCTGGGCCGGGAATCCCGCAGATTGTTGCCTTGCGCACACGGCCGGCTTCGGCGGAAGCCGCCGTTCCGCATTCCGCTCCGGGACGAAAGTCCTGGTCACCGGGCAAAAGTCGACTTTTCTGCGCCTCGGGGGCCGGGCGGTTTCTAAGAATGGCGCTCAATCCCGTTGTGCAACCCTTCCGGGCAGCCCCCCGTCTTTCAAGGCGCAACAAACCGTGGCCCAGCAGTGGCGGCGAGGGGCAGCCGAGCGAACGAGGACTGAGGAGCAGATGGCGGACGACAGCAGGGCCGCGAACCCGGCCAAGAGCCGCTCCCGCGGCATACGTGCCACGGGCCGCCGGCGCAAGGGGCCGACCCGGCGCCGCCGCGTCCTGACGATCACCATATGCGCGCTGGTCAGCTGCGTGCTGCTGGGCGGCGCCGGACTGGGGTACGTCTACTTCAAGCTCAACGGCAACCTGAAGGGCGTCGACATCAACGCCGCCCTGGGCAAGGACCGGCCGAAGAACAACGACGACGGGTCGATGGACATCCTCGTCATGGGGTCGGACTCCCGGGCGGGCGCGAACGGCTCGTACGGCACGGACGAGGGCAACGCCCGCTCCGACACCGCGATGATCGTGCACATCTTCAAGGGCCACAAGAAGGCCAGCGTCGTCAGCATCCCGCGCGACACCCTGGTCCAGCGCCCCGACTGCACGACGAAGAACGGCAAGAACATACCGGGCCAGCGCCGGGCCATGTTCAACACCGCCTTCGAGGTCGGCGGCCCGGCCTGCGCGGTCAAGACCGTCGAGTCGATGAGCGGCATCCGCATGGACCACTTCGTCGAGGTCGACTTCACCGGCTTCAAGAAGCTCATCGACGCGCTGGGCGGCGTGGACATCACCACCACCAAGCCCATCCACGACAAGAAGAGCCACCTGGACCTGGAGCCCGGCAAGCACACCCTCAACGGCGAGAACGCGCTCGGCCTCGTCCGTACCCGGCACGGCGTGCCCGGCGGCGACGGCAGCGACCTGGGCCGCATCCAGCTCCAGCAGACGTTCATCAAGGCCCTGATGAACCAGGTCAAGAACATCGGGCTGCTGTCGAACCCGACGAAGCTCTACGGCATCGCCGACACCGCCACCAAGGCCATCACCACCGACACCGACCTGAACTCGGTCAACGCGCTGATGGGCCTGGCCAAGGAGATGGGCGGCATCGGGTCGGACAGCATCGACATGGTCACCCTGCCGGTGACCTACGACAAGAAGGACCCGTCCCGCGTGCTGCCGCTGGACAAGCAGTCCCGGCAGGTCTGGGACGCGCTGCGCCAGGACCAGGACATCCCCAAGGACGCGATCAAGGATTCCGCGGGCGACAAGGGCGGAACCGCCGGTTACGTAAAGTAGCCGAATCGATTCCCCAGGGCCGCCGGGACGCCGTACCGGCGGCCTTCCGCACCCCCGGAAACCCCCGGGAATACTTCCCGGCCCACCCCGGTTTTGGGAGATGCGGCCCGTCCTGGCAGACTGGACCGTCGGTCCCGGTTCACGTGACGCAATCAGCGCCACGACCCGGAGCCCTCCCGAACCTAGGAGATTCCCTTGAAGCGCGACATCCACCCGGAGTACGTCGAGACCCAGGTCAGCTGCACCTGTGGCGCGTCGTTCACCACCCGTAGCACCGTTGCCGGCGGCACCATCCGTGCCGACATCTGCTCCGAGTGCCACCCGTTCTACACGGGCAAGCAGAAGATCCTCGACACCGGTGGCCGCGTGGCCCGCTTCGAGGCCCGCTTCGGCAAGGGCGCCGGCTCCGCCAAGAAGTAGCGTCCCGCAAGGCGCCGGTTCCGTCTCGCCCCTGTCGAGGGGCGGCCGGACCGGCGTTTTGTCGTCCGGGCCACGGACCCCGCCGGAGATCCGTGGCCGCGGCCACCGGCCGCACAGGTGCCGGCAACCGGGACCCCCGGGACAACCCGGAAGACACAGCCAGGTGAGGAACCCCCACGATGTTCGAGGCGGTCGAGGAACTGATCGGCGAGCACGCCGACCTTGAGAAGCGACTGGCCGACCCCGCGGTCCACGCCGACCAGCGCGAGGCCAAGCGGCTCAACAAGCGCTATTTCGAACTGACCCCGATCATCACGACGTACCGCGCCTGGAAGCAGACCGGCGACGACATCGAGACGGCCCGCGAACTGGCCGCCGACGACCCGGACTTCGCCGACGAGGTCAAGGACCTCGAAGCGCGCCGCGAAGAGCTGACCGAGAAGCTGCGGCTGCTGCTCGTCCCGCGCGACCCCAGCGACGACAAGGACGTCATCCTGGAGGTCAAGGCGGGCGAGGGCGGCGAGGAGTCCGCGCTGTTCGCCGGCGACCTGCTGCGCATGTACCTGCGCTACGCCGAGCGCGTCGGCTGGAAGACCGAGATCCTGGACGCCAACGAGTCCGACCTCGGCGGCTACAAGGACGTCCAGGTCGCCGTGAAGACCAAGGGCGGCAACGGGGCCACCGAGCCCGGCCAGGGCGTGTGGGCCCGCCTGAAGTACGAGGGCGGGGTGCACCGCGTCCAGCGGGTGCCCGCCACCGAGTCCCAGGGCCGCATCCACACCTCGGCGGCCGGCGTGCTCGTCACGCCCGAGGCCGAGGAGGTCGAGGTCGAGATCGGCCCGAACGACCTGCGCATCGACGTCTACCGCTCCTCGGGCCCCGGCGGCCAGTCGGTCAACACCACCGACTCCGCCGTGCGCATCACCCACCTGCCCACCGGCATCGTCGTCTCCTGCCAGAACGAGAAGAGCCAGCTCCAGAACAAGGAGCAGGCCCTGCGCATCCTGCGCTCGCGGCTGCTGGCCGCCGCCCAGGAAGAGGCCGAGAAGGAGGCGTCGGACGCCCGGCGCAGCCAGGTGCGCACCGTCGACCGCTCCGAGCGCATCCGGACGTACAACTTCCCGGAGAACCGCATTTCGGACCACCGGGTCGGCTTCAAGGCGTACAACCTGGACCAGGTCCTCGACGGCGAGCTCGACCCGGTCATCCAGGCGTGCGTGGACGCCGACTCGGCCGCCAAGCTGGCCGCCGCCCAGTAAGCCCGTAGAACGCCCGTAGAACGAGCCGGAGGAACAGCGTGCCGTCGCCTTCCGGGGGTCACGACCCCCAGCGGCCCCGCCGCGGGCCCAGCCCCCGCACCGTGCTGCTCGCCGAGGTGGCGCAGGCCACCCAGCGGCTGGCCGACGCCGGCGTACCCTCACCGCGCTTCGACGCCGAGGAGCTCGCCGCGCACGTCCACGGCGTCAAACGCGGCGAACTGCACCGGGTCGCCGACGCGGACTTCGACGCCCGCTACTGGGAGGCCGTCGCGCGCCGCGAGGCCCGCGAGCCGCTCCAGCACATCACCGGGCGCGCCTTCTTCCGCTACCTGGAGCTGCACGTCGGCCCCGGCGTCTTCGTACCCCGCCCGGAGACCGAGTCGGTCGTCGGCTGGGCGATAGACGCCGTACGGGCCATGGACGTCGTCGAACCGCTCATCGTGGACCTGTGCACCGGCTCCGGAGCCATCGCGCTCGCCCTGGCGCAGGAGGTGCCGCGCTCGCGGGTGCACGCCGTGGAGCTGTCCGACGAGGCCATGCAGTGGGCGCGCAAGAACGTCGAGGGGTCCCGCGTCGTTCTCCAGCAGGGCGACGCGCTGACCGCGCTCCCCGAACTGGACGGCCAGGTCGACCTGGTCATCTCGAACCCGCCGTACATCCCGCTGACCGAGTGGGAGTACGTCGCACCCGAGGCGCGCGACCACGACCCCGAGCTCGCGCTGTTCTCGGGCCAGGACGGCCTGGACACCATCCGCGGCATCGAGCGGACCGCGCACCGCCTGCTGCGGCCCGGCGGCGTCGTGGTCATCGAGCACGCCGACACCCAGGGCGGCCAGGTTCCGTGGATCTTCACCGAGGAGCGGGGCTGGGCCGACGCGGCCGACCACCCCGACCTGAACAACCGGCCCCGCTTCGCCACCGCGCGCAGGGCGATGCCATGACGAGCCCGCTCCCCACGAGTCATCTGTACGTTCCGCACGAGGAGGTCCGTTAAATGGCACGGCGTTACGACTGCAGCGACGCGACCGACCGCGCGACCGGTCTGCGCGAGGCCGCATCGGCCGTCCGTCGCGGCGAGCTGGTCGTGCTGCCGACCGACACCGTCTACGGCATCGGCGCGGACGCGTTCAGTGCCCAGGCCGTCGGTGACCTGCTGGAGGCCAAGGGCCGCGGGCGCGGCATGCCCTCGCCGGTGCTCGTCGGCTCCCCGAACACCCTGCACGGCCTCGTCACGGACTTCTCCGAGCAGGCATGGGAGCTGGTCGACGCCTTCTGGCCCGGCGCGCTCACCCTGGTCGCCACCCACCAGCCGTCGCTGACCTGGGACCTGGGGGAGACCCGCGGCACGGTCGCGGTCCGTATGCCGCTGCACCCGGTCGCCATCGAGCTGCTGACCGAGTTCGGCCCGATGGCCGTCTCCAGCGCCAACCTGACCGGCCACCCGTCCCCGCAGGACTGCGACGCGGCCCAGGAGATGCTCGGCGACTCCGTCTCCGTCTACCTGGACGGCGGCCCGACCCCCGCCGCCGTACCGTCCTCGATCGTCGACGTCACCGGCCCCACGCCGCTGCTGCTCCGCGCGGGCGCGATCAGCGCGGAGGAGCTGCGCAAGGTGGCCCCTGGGCTTGAGGTGGCGAATTGATTGCGCCCCTCGGGCGTGGCATAGCGGGACCCGGCGAGGACACCTACCGCACCTTCCGCATCCTCCACGTCAGCACCGGCAACGTCTGCCGCTCGCCGATCACCGAGCGGCTGCACCGGCACGCCCTCGACCTGCGCCTGGGCGCGGACCGCGGCGGCCTGATCGTGGAGAGCGCCGGCACCTGGGGCCACGAAGGCGCGCCCATGGAGACCCACGCCGCCACGGTTTTGGCCGACTACGGAGCGGATCCGGCCGATTTCACCGGCCGCGAGCTGCTGGACGAGCACGTCATCCGTGCCGACCTGGTCCTGACGGCCACCCGCGACCACCGCGCGCAGGTCATCTCCATGGGCCATTCGGCCGGGCTGCGCACCTTCACGCTCAAGGAGTTCAACCGCCTCGTACGGGCCATAGACCCGGCGACGCTGCCCGAGCCCGACCCGGCGCTGCCCGGTGGCGGGCTGGTCGAACGCGCCCGCGCCCTGGTCGGCGCCGCCGCCGCGCTGCGCGGCTGGCTGCTGGCGCCGAACCCGGAGGCGGACGAGGTCTACGACCCGTACGGCGCGCCCATCACGTTCTTCCGCTCCATCGGTGACGAGATCAACCAGGCGCTGGACCCCGTGGTGACGGCGCTGACGGGAGTTCCGGCGCGGGCCTGACCCGGAGGGCATCCGGGGCGTGAGAGTCGCTCCTGGGGGCTTGGAGGGGCGCTGCTGGGGCGCTTTTGGGGTGTTGCGGGGGTGCGGGGCGTGGGGCCGGGGCGCGCGGGTGCGGGGTCGCAGTGCCGTGGGGGCGCACGGGGCGTGGCCCGCCGTTGGTTCGGGCGCTTCGCTTGCGTCACCCCTGGGTAAGCCCCCGCCGGGGGGATGATCCCGTTCGATTCGTCTCCAGGTTGGGCTCGGCCGGCCCTCGACAATAGGGGGATGCTCCTGGGGC
>NZ_LGCW01000065.1:0-14413 GCF_001279365.1 Streptomyces sp. NRRL F-5755
GGGGCCGCTGTTCACGAGGCGAACAGCCGGACCGGCCAGGCCGCGTGCTGTTCGGCGGTGATGTCCAGCAGCGGCGCGGACGCCGCCGGCAGCGCACCCGGCCCCTCCGCCGGGACGCGGCGTGCCGCGTCGGCGGCCTGCGCGGCGACCTGGTCCAGCGGGGCGGCCAGGCGGGCCAGCACAGCGGTCGCCGCGAAGGGGTCCAGGCTCAGCAGGCGCACGGCGGCGGTGGCCGGGCCGCTGAGGTTCTCATACGCCGCGGCGTAGGCGGCATCCAGCGGCACCAGGCCCGCCGAGCGGGCCGCCAGCCCCAGGACCACGGGCTGGTGGGCACCGCGCGGCCGGGCCACGGCCAGCGCATCCAGCGCGGCCGAGGGCCAGGTCGCGCGGGCCGCGCGCAGCATCTGCCGCCCCAGCCGACGCGCCGTGGCGCGCAGCGCCGGCACCGGGGTGCGGGCATCGGCGGCCTCGTCCAGCGCCAGCGGATCGCACCCGGCGGCCGCCGCGGCGGCCAGCGCGGCCGCGACCAGACCCGCGGTGTGCAGCCGCCCCCGGCAGAACGCCTCCAGGCTCGCCGCGTCCGTGATCCGCCCGGCGGTGACCGCCGCCTCCGCACCCCCGGAGTGGGCATGCCCGCCCGCCGGAAACCGGCCGTCCGCCAGCACCAACAACGCCGCCCGGCTCACCACCACACCTCCCTCATCGGCCTCTCGCACATCCCCGGCCGCTCAGAAGAGGAAGTACCGCTGAGCCATGGGCAGTTCGGATACATAGGCCCGGTCGACGATCCGGTCGTCGACGAACGTCGTCACATCCGTGACCTTCGCCCCGCCGATGACGACCTCGTAGGTGTCGGGGTCGATGCGCACGTCAGGAGTGGCGTCGTTTTCCTTCATGTCCGCCTTGTGCACGGTGCGGGTGTTCGTGATGGCCCGGAACTGCTTGCTCAGCTTGCACCTCTTGGCCAGGCCCTTCTTGAGGGCCCGGTCGGTGACGAAGTTGTAGGAGATGGCGCCGGGGGCCAGGCCCGTGGCGCCCCACATGCGGCGCGGCAGGACCGGCTGCGGCGTGGGGATGGAGGCATTCGCGTCGCCCACCTGTGCGTACGCGATCTGCCCGCCCTTGATGACCAGGTGCGGCTTGACGCCGAAGAACGCCGGGTCCCACAGCACCAGGTCGGCCAGCTTGCCAGGCTCCACCGACCCCACGACGGCGTCGATGCCCTGGGCGAGGGCCGGGTTGACGGTGTACTTCGCCACGTACCGCCGGGCTCGCCGGTTGTCGGCCGGCGGTGAGCCGGGCCCCGGCGTCCCGCCCTCCGGCCCGGCCTCCGGCCGGTCCTCCTCCAGGAAGCCGCGGCGCATCTTCATCACGTGCGCGGTCTGCCACGTACGCATGACCATCTCGCCGATGCGTCCCATGGCCTGGGCGTCCGAGGACATGATCGAAATGGCACCGAGATCGTGCAGGATGTCCTCGGCCGCCATCGTCGAGGGCCGGATCCGGGAGTCGGCGAAGGCCAGATCCTCCTCGACCTGCGGGTTCAGGTGGTGGCAGACCATCACCATGTCGAAGTGCTCCTTGACCGTGTTGACGGTCAGCGGCCGGGTGGGGTTGGTGGAGGCGGGCAGCACGTTCGGCTCGCTCACCATCTTGATCATGTCGGGTGCGTGGCCGCCGCCGGCGCCTTCGACATGGAAGACGTGCAGGGGCCGTCCTTTGATGGCGTCAAGGGTGTCCTGGACGAAACCGGCCTCGTTGAGGGAGTCGGCGTGCAGCGCGAGCTGGACACCGGTCTCCTTGCAGACCTCAAGGCACCGGTCGATGACGGCCGGGGTCGCGCCCCAGTCCTCGTGCACCTTGAAGCCGATGACGCCGGCGTCCACCTGATCGAGCATGGACTCCCTGGACATGGTGGCGCCCTTGCCGAGCAGCCCGATGTTGACCGGGAAGGCGTCCAGCGCCTCGAACGTACGGGCCAGATGCCAGGAGCCGGGCGTCACGGTGGTGGCGGTGCTGCCTTCCGCCGGGCCCGTGCCGCCCCCGATCAGCGTGGTCACCCCCGCGGCCAGTGCCTCGTCCACCTGGTCGGGGCAGATGAAGTGGACGTGGGTGTCGATGCCGCCGGCGGTCAGGATCCGCCCCTTGCCCGCGATGACCTCGGTGTCCGGCCCGATGACGAAGTCGGTGGGGGCCGGGCCGACGCCGTTGTGGCAGTCGCCGTCGTCCCCGTGCAGCGGATCCATCGTCTCGGGGTTGTACGCCTTGCCCAGCGCGACGACCTGGCCGTCCCGGATGGCGACATCGGCTTTGACGATGCCCCAGTGGTCCAGTACGACCGCGCCGGTGATGACGGTGTCGGGCGGCAGTACCCGGCGGCCGTCGGCGGCCTGACCGGTCGTGCCCGCACCCGGGTCGCGCGGGGCGATGGACTGCCCCATCGACTCGCGGATCACTTTGCCGCCGCCGAAGACCATCTCGTGGCCGCTGCGGCCGGGGCCGCCGGACCAGTCGTCTTCGATCCTGATGGTCAGCGCGGTGTCGGCCAGCCGGATCCGGTCGCGGGTGGTGGGGCCGAACCGGTCCGCGTACGCGGCGCGGGGCAGGGGGTCGAAGGGCCCCGGCTCTGCCGGGCAGCAGGAACAGTCGGGGCACGAAGGCATGGTCGTCACACCCGCTCCTGGTCGAACGAACCCCTGATGTGGTCGAGCGAACCCTTGATCTTCTCGGGCAGCCCCTTGATCCTGCCGCGCAGGCCGTGGACCACCCGTTCGCCCTCGATGGGTACGAGTTCGACCTCTTCGGTGATGCCGGGCTCGAACCGTACGGAACTGCCGGCGGGGACGTTCAGCCGCTTGCCCCACGCCTTCTTGCGACGGAACTTCAGCCCGTCGTTGGCCTCGGCGAAGTGGTAGTGGGAACCAACCTGGATGGGGCGGTCGGTCGGATTCTCCACCGTCAGCGTGGTGATCCGGTCCTCCAGCCGGTGCCGCTCGTTGAAGACCACCACCGCGTCGTCCTCCCGAGGGGAGAAGTCCACCTTCCCCGGCCAGACGACCGGAGCCTCGTCCTCGCCCACGGCCGGAAAGGGATCGTGAAGCGTCACCAGCTTCGTACCGTCGGGGAAGGTGGCCTCCACCTGCACGTTCTCGATCATCTCCGGCACGCCCTCCATCACCTCCTCCCGGGCCAGCAGTTTGCGCCCGGAGGACATGAGGTCGGCAACGGTCCTGCCGTCCCGGGCCCCCTCAAGAACGTGCGCGATCAGCAATGCCATGGTCTCGGGGTAGTTGAGCCGCAGTCCGCGGGCCCGGCGCTTTTCGGCGACATCCGCCGCCACGTGCAGCATCAGACGTTCTTGTTCGTGTGGAGTCAGGTGCACAGCCGCATCCCTGCATTCGCTCCTGCCCAGAACTTCTGTTCCGTGCGGTCGCATCGGGGCCGGCACTGCACGATTGACAGCCCGGGGCGCAACCCCGGATGCCGCCCCCGTGCCGGTGATCCGAGCACCGGTCATCCACGGCTGTCCGGCCCCAACTCGACGTAAGGCCATCATCAGTACGTTGACACCCCGAAGACGACGGACCGGACCACCGGCACCCGAAGGAGTGACGGCGGAGCGAAGGGGATGAGGCAGCGACGGGGGAGGGGCCCCAGCAGGGAAGGGATGCTCTACGGGCGGCAGGAGGGGAGGCTCCCGCCATGACGAGGGTGGTCGCCGCGACCACGGTGGCCAGAGCCTGGAAGCCGGACCCGGGCCGCGCGAGGCCCTTCATCGAGAGCGCTGACGCCCCGCCGACGCCCAGCGCTCCGGCTGATGGTACGAGGCGGTGACCCGTGTCCAGCCGTAGTCGCGCAGGTTTTCCAGGGCGCCGCGCCGCGCTGCCTGCGCAGGCGGGTGGTGCCAGAGCTTGGGCAGGCTGGTCATGACTTCCGTGACGACTCCGCAGCCGGGCGGGGAGACACTGCGGTAGCCCAGCGTCCGTACGGCTTTGGTGATCTCGTCGTCCTCGGTGAGGGATGGAGCAGTAGGAGGTACCGCCGCCGATGAGTCCCTTCCGGCGGGCTTGTCGCGCTTCGCGCAGGGGCACGACGCGAAAGAGGGGCGCGGCGCCGGTGAGTACGTCGGCCCGGTATTCCCGACGGGCCATCTCTGGGCGCAGCCGTGGAATTCGATGCGCTGGAGCGGCGTGAGACTTCGCTGTCTCCGAGATCACCATTACCTGAACAACGCTCTTCACCCAGAGCCGTTGGAGCCGCCGTACGCGCTCCGTTCAGCCCACATGGACGCGGGGTCGGCACCCACGGTCGGGTTCGGCCTCGCGGAGGACCTCTCGGGTGACGGGAGCGACGTCGCCATGGCCGAAGAGGAAGAAGCGGAGGAATTGGGCGAAGGGATTTCCTTCGGTCCATTCGAAGTAGATGTGCGGACGCTGGCCCGTCTCGTCGCGGACGTGCAGCAGCAGCGCGGCCAGTGCGTTGGAGACGGCGGAGCTCTCCAGGCGGAGTACGCGATAGCGGCCGTGCAGCACTTCGCCCCGTACCCGCAGTTCGCTCTCGAATTCCGAGGGGTCGCCGACGGTGACCTCGACGAAGATGAAGTCCTCTGACACCGCGAGGTCGTTGTCGGTGCGGATCTGCTGGAGCTTGTCGCGGTATTCGGCCACATCACGCCGGCCGGGCTCATTCGCGATGAAGCGGATCGTACGGTGGGCGGTGTCGCGGATGAAGCGCTCGGCCGTCCCGTCGAGGACGACGCTGGTCACGCGCAGCTCGAAGGCGCGGGCCAGGCGGGACAGGAGTGACAGCAGGATGATGCCGGCGATGAAGCAGGCGCCGATCTTCACACCGTCCGGCCGCTCGATGACGTTCGCCACGGTCGTGTAGAGGAATATCACGGCGACCGCCGCGAAGCCGATCGTCCGGCCGCGTTCCCCGGCCCGCCGGGCGGCGATGGTCACGGCGACCGCGGCGGAGCTGATGAGCACGAGCACACCGGTGGCGTAGGCGCCGCCCTGGGCGTTCACGTCCGCATCGAAGATCCAGGTCACCAGGAACGCGACGGCGGTGAAGACCAGCACCATCGGGCGTACGGCCCGTGCCCAGTGGGGCGCCATGCCGTAGCGAGGCAGGTACTGGGGCATGAGGTTGAGCAGTCCGGCCATGGCCGAGGCGCCGGCGAACCACAGGATGGCGATGGTGGAGAGGTCGTAGACCGTGCCGAAGGCGGACCCCAGATAGGCGTGGGCGAGATAGGCCAGGGCGCGCCCGTTGGCCTCGCCGCCGGGCTTGAACGCGTCCTCCGGGATGAGCAGGGTCGTCACGAAGCTGGTGACGATCAGAAAAGCGCTCATGATCAGGGCGGCGGTGGTGAGCAGCTTCTTCGCGCCGCGGACCCGCCCGGTGGGGCACTCTTCGGTGTCGGTGGGGCGGCCTTCGATGTGCGGCATGACCGCCACGCCGGTCTCGAAGCCGGACAGCCCCAGCGCCAGTTTCGGGAAGACCAGCAGGGCCAGGCCGACCATTGCCAGGGCGTTGCCGTGTTCGGTGGTCAGCGCCCGGGACCAGTCGGTCACGACGTGCGGTGCGGTGAAGACGTGCCACAGGCCGGCCGCGACCACGGCGACGTTCAACGTGAGGTAGAAGCCCACCAGCGCGATCGCCACCCCGATCGCCTCCAGGAACCCCTTGAGGAAGACCGCGCTGAGGAGCGCGACCAGGATCAGGGTGATCAGCGTCTGCCGGTCGTGCAGGACGCTGTTGACGTGCGGGTTCTCCACCAGGTGGGTGGCGGCGTCGGCGGCCGACAGGGTGATGGTGATCAGAAAGTCGGTGGCGGCGAAGCCGAGCAGGGCCAGTACGAACAGTTTGCCCTTCCAGAAGGGCAGCAGCCGCTCCAGCATGGCGATCGAGCCCTGGCCGTGCGGGCTCTCCGCGGCCACCCGCCGGTACACCGGCAGCGCCCCGGCCAGTGTCACCAGGACCAGGACGAGCGTGGCGACGGGCGAGAGCAGCCCGGCGGCCAGGGCCGCGATGCCCGGCTGGTAGCCCAGGGTGGAGAAGTAGTCCACACCGGTCAGGCACATCACCTTCCACCACCGCTGGCCCCGATGAGGGCTCCGCCGGTCCGCGTGCGGACCGGGATGGCGCTTGGCCATGTCGGTCAGCCCTTCCAGCATCCACGCCCGGAAGCGATGCCGTGCGGTGGCCCCGGATCCGGACCCTGACCCGGGGCCGGCAGAGGCGGAGGTGGCCATCGTCTGCTCCCGTCGTACCTCGAACGGTCCAGCCATCGGGGCGACAGCCACATCAGACTACGCAGGCAGGGGGCCCTCCACGCCGTGAAGCCGTCGGCATGGCGGCCCGGTGTCCCCTGAACGGTGGCCGGTACGCCACGGGAACGGCAGTACGCCGAAGCAGATGACGGAGGTGTCAGGCGGCGAGCCCCGCGACGCGGTGTGCGGGGTGGCCGGTGAGGTAGTGGACGTACTCGTGCTCCAGGCGGAAGCCCGCGGTCCAGGCGAGGAGCCGGCTGGGGCGGTTGTCGCGTGAGCAGGTCCAGCTCGGCGTGTGTCCACGGGCGGCGATGTCCTGGCACAGCGCGGTGACACAGGCCAGCGCGAGACGCTGACGGCGGTGTTCGGGGACGGTGAGGCAGGCGACGTCCTCGTGTTCGTGGCCGCGGAAGTACGTACAGGCCATGGCCAGTACGCGGCCCTTCGCGAACGCCACCCAGCCGTGCCCGGAGGCGGCGAGACCGGCCGGGCCGCCCCAGGTGGCGTGGCTCCAGGCGGCCTCGGGCCCCATCGCGGCGAGCGCCGGCGTGTCCTCGGGCGTCAGCCGCCGCACCGTCACCCCCCGGGGTACGTGCGGACGCGGTACGGGGACGCGGTGGACGTAACCCATGCGCTCCCACGGCACGAGCCGGTTGAACGCGTGCCCGAGCAGGGGCAGGAAGCGGGCCGGGGCCTGGACGTAGTGCTCGGCGAAGGGCGCGAGCGAGAGGGGAGCCAGGGCGGTCGGTTCGCCGCGCAGTACTACGTGGTCGGCGCAGGCCACGGCGACGGCCCGGGGGGCGACGGGGCGGGGGGCGACGGGGCGGTCGGCCCACCAGCGGCCGGCTCCTGGGGCCAGCGCGTGGTCGGCCAGTGCCGTCGTCCCGGGCGGCCCGGCGGCGAACCAGTGCGAAACGGCGGCGACTTGTTCGCGGGCGAGCTCGATCACGATGACTCCTTGCAACGTTCGTGGGGCGGGCCGGGCGGACCGGACGGGGCGGTGCGGGGACCGGGCACCGCCCCGCCCGGAGACTCAGCCCTGGCCGGCCTTGTTGCCGTGGTTGGCCTTCTTCTTGCGGCGGGTTCTCTTCTTGCGGGCGCGTTTGGACATGGCGAAGTGGGCCTTTCGTTGTCGGGAGGCGCCTTTTCGCGCCTCGGGGTCAGGGGGCGCGGTTCAGCGGTGGTGGCCGACGAGCTGGTCCGCGAGCTTGCTCAGGCGCTTGACGGTGCGGTCTACGGTGGCGGCGGGCGCGGGGTCGATGCGCTGGTCGCGGTCGTAATACGCGCCGTTGACGATCTCGACCGCCGGGTCGCAGAGCCGTACGACATGGGCGGCGCCGTCGGCGGCCGGGGAGCCGTCGAGGCCGTAGAGGGGCAGCAGGCCGGTGGCGCAGATGCCGGGGTGGACGGAGACCGCGGTCACCCGGGGATCGGCGGCGAAGACGGTCAGGGCGAGCTGTGACTGGGCGTAGGCGGCGAGCCGGGAGTAGCGGCGGGCCCGGTGGGGGTCGCTCCACTGGATGGAGGCGGTGCGGTGCAGCGACGACGACACATTGACGACCCGGCCGCCGGGGTCGCTGGTCAGCGCGGGCTCCAGGAGGCAGGTCAGCAGGTAGTGGGCGAGGAAGTTGACCTGGAAGGCGAGCTCGTTGCCGTCGTCGGTGAGGGTGTGCCGTTCGGGAGCGGCGGTGGCGGCGTTGTTGACCAGGACGTCGAGGTGGGGGTGCTCGGCCACGACCCGCCGCGCCAGCGTCTCGACCTCCTCCAGGTGCGTGAAGTCCGCGCTCAGTGCGCGTAGTTGGGCCGCGTCGATACCTGCGGTGGCGGTCAGCCTGTCGACGGCGGCCTGTGCGTCGTCGGTGGTGCGGCCGTGGACGAGCACCGTGGCGCCGCGCTCGGCGAGCTGCCGGGCGGTCTCGAAGCCGATGCCGGAGGTGGCTCCGGTCACCAGGACGGTACGGGAGGAAAGGTCGAAGACGGACATGGTCCCTTCCGGTCGGACGATGTGTGGGTACGCCGAGCCGGCCCCTGACGGGCGCGGTGGCGTGCGGGTAGACGTAAAAGGGGCGCCGGGTCGGGCCACGGCGCCCCGTAGGGGTGCGGGAGAGCTATCAGCGGGAGGCGGATCTCTCCGGGCAGCGCGGCGCACGACGCGGACCCGACTGATGAGGCGGGCGGTCGAGCAGGAGCCAGGCGCTGTTCACGCCCCCATCGAATGCCGTACCGCCCCGGGCCGCAAGACTTGCGCCGCCCCCTTGACGCGCCTCTGATGAGCTTCCGGTCCCGGCGTTGGCGAGTGCTGGACCTCGACGGGTGGTACCAGGCTGACCGTGCACAGCAACTGGCCGCCGGCCATGAGCTGAGCACCCGCGGTGACCGTCTCCGTCATGCCTGCCGCGCCAGGCGACGCAGGAACACCGTGCACCGGTGCAGGACCGTCACGAGGCCCGCCGACGGCCCTGCCGTGGCCAGTTCGGGACCGGCGTACACCGCTGGCGTGGGAGACGAGTGGGGCCGGCGAGGAGTCCGCGGGCGTCCGCAGCCACACACGTGGGGCGGCTGTGCGGTGGTGCGGCGATCAGCCCCATGGGGTCCGTGGCACCGGTGAACATCAGCAGGCTGTCGATGCCCGACGCGCGGGCTCCCTCGACATCGACCGGGCGACAAGGACCATCTGCCTTACGGGCTCGCGCTCGCTTCTGCCCCGGATCGCACCTCGCGCTTGAGGCCCGGGTTGCCCTGCCCGCGTACCTTCGCCACAAGCAATCACCGGGTACGGGTCGCCCTCGACCTCCCGTAAGGGGGGCCCGCTCGCAACCATCACCATGGAGGAGCAGCCGGATGCAAGCACGGGAGGGCCGGATGCACGACACCGCATTCCCGGGGCAATGGATCGCTCTTCCTGATGGAAGGTGGCGCAGGGTTGGTCGTCGCGGCGATCGACGGCGCGCAGTTCACCGGCAAGTGCTCAGCCGGTCCCGGCAGTCGGACTCGATCGGTACCACGTTCCGTCTGCGCAACGACACCAAGGCGCGCAGGGGCGGGGCCAGAGGTGCTACACACTGAGCCGCGTTCATCCTGGACAACTCGTTCAGAACCCTCATCAATTACCAGAAGCCTCATCAACTACCTGACGTACCGTGCCGGCCGGGTGGCGGCGTGCAGCAGATGTTCCATGGGACCCCGGCGGAAGCGACGAGTCCATGCAGTGGCCAGCAGTATGGCGGCCGCGATGAAGCCCGACAGTACCGGCAGCGCGGACATGGTCTCGTCCTCGACGGCAGCCACGTACCAGACATCGAGCAGGAGCCAAAGGGCGACGATGTGCGTCACGTAGGCGGTCAGCGCCGTCATGCCGACCGCGGACAGCGGTTTCGTCCAGTGGGCCAGGCGCGTGTGGTCGGCGGCCGTCAGGCACGCGGCCACCACCACGAGGGCGATGCCGGTGTTGCCGAGCAGGGAGAAGGTTGTCTGGCTGTGTGGTGCGGCGACCAGGAGCCAGGCGAGTGGGGTGGTGTCCTGCGGGTTGCCGACCGTGTCGGACCACCAGGCCGATGCCGCTGAGCTGCTGCCCGTGGCCGCGGTGATGGTGGAGAGCGCGCGCGGGACGAGGTGCAGGGCCAGCCAGGAGCCGCCGTAGCCGAGGAGGGCGAGCGCCCCGCCGGTCAGAGTGAGCCGGGAGCGCATGCCGGGCCGGGTGAGGTCGAGCCGGGCCAGGGCCATGCCCGCGATCAGGAACGGTGCCCAGGTAAGGATCGGGTACTCGCCGGTGAACAGCAGCTCGGTCATCCCGTCGGTGCCGGTGATCCTGGCCAGGGGGTCGGCCTGGATGACGGTGTCCGCCCAGGTGCTTGCCTCGATGGACAGCCGTATCGCGTGGAGAACCTGCGGCATGACCAGAGCGCCGACGGCGGCGATGCATGCGAGCGTTGTGGCGCGCAGCCGGTACAGCGGCAGGACGGTCAGGAGGAGCAGCCCGTAGAAGCTGAGGATGACATCGACCGGAGTGCTCAGGGCGGTCAGGGCGTAGCCGAGCGGCAGCAGGACGACGGCTCGGATCACGACCCTGGCCACCGCCTGCCGGCCGGCGCGGCCCCTCCTGGGCCGGGGGCGGCCGGTGATGATGACCAGCGAGAATCCGGCGAGCACCGCGAACAGGGCGGAGGAGCGGCCGCGTGCGGTTTCCAGCAGGAGACCGATGGGCCCGCCGACCGTGACGTCGGGCCCGACATGGGCGGAATACATGCCGAGGACCGCGAGTCCGCGGGCCAGGTCGATGCCGATCAGCCGGCCGGTTTCCGGAAAAGCGGAGGGCGGCGCGTACGGCCCGGGTAACGCGGCGGTGGGGGTGTCGTGCGTCATGTCCCAAGGGTTCGAGGCCCGCACAGCGCAGCCCATCCGACGACCGGCCGGAGCCGCCCGGCCGACCGGGCGGAACCGCACCGGCCGCCCGGCTGCTCTTTGCTGACGACCGGCCGGAGCCGGACCGCGCCCCGCTGACGAGTGTTCCAGGGCGTGGTACCCGTCGAAGCAGCGCAGAAGCCGACGAGCGGAGCGCACGTGATCCGTGTACTGGTGATCGACGACGAGGCCCTGGTCCGCACGGGCTTCACCCACATCCTGAACGCCGCGGACGGCATCCGGGCAGTGGCGGCGGTGTCCGGCGGCCGAGCCGTCCAGGCCGTACGGGAGCTGCGTCCCGACGTCGTCCTGCTCGACATACGGATGCCCGACGTGGACGGACTGACCGTGCTGAGCGAACTTCGTCGTATGCCGGACCCTCCGGTGGTGGCCATGCTGACGACCTTCGACACCGACGCATACATCGAGGCGGCGCTGCGCTCGGGAGCCGCCGGATTTCTGCTCAAGGACACCGACCCCGAACAGCTTCCCTATCTGATCCGCACCCTGGCCGACGGCAGCACCATACTGGCGTCGCAGGTCACGCGTACGGTGGTGGACGGCTTCCTCGGCCGGGGAGTACGTGATCCCTGCGCCGTGCGTCTCGTCGACCGGCTGAGCGAGCGCGAGCGTGCCGTTCTGGCGTTGATGGCCGAGGGGCTCTCCAACGCCGGCATCGGCGCACGGCTCCATCTCAGCACCGGCACCGTCAAGGGCCATGTCGGCGCCGTCCTGGAGAAGCTGCGGGTCGGCAACCGTGTGCAAGCCGTGCTGGTCGCCGAACGTGCCGGTCTGCTGCGCTCGCCCGAGGACGGGGCAGACCGATGAGCACCCGGCGCGCGCCGCTGCTGGACGCGGCCCTGGTCGGTGCCGCGCTGCTGGATCTATGGGTGCACATCGACGGCGAGGACCGTCTTCGCCTTGCCTGCGGACTGCTCGCCGCCCTGGCCCTCACCCTGCGCCGCCACCGGCCGCTGCCGGCCTTCGCGCTCACCTTGCCCACCGCCCTGGTCAGCGACGTGGTCCTCGCCACCATGGCCGCGCTGTACACCCTCTCCTCACTCAGCCGTCACCGCGGCCTGCTGGCCTGTTGCGCTCTGGCCTTCGCCGTCAGCGACTTCATGCCCTGGCCGTGGACGGATCTGGAAGTCGACGAACTCCACAAGACCTACAGCTTGCTCCACCTCACCTACACCCTGGCCACGGCCGCCGCCCCGGTCTTCCTGGGCCAGCTCGTCCAGGCCCGGCGCGAACTCTCCCTCCGGCTCGCCGAGGTCTCCCGAGCACGCGAACACGAGCAACTACTGACCGCGCAGGCCGTGCTGGCGAAAGAGCGCGCCCAGCTCGCCCGGGAGATGCACGATGTCGTCTCCCACCAGGTCAGTCTCATCGCCGTCCAGGCCGGAGCTCTTCAGGTGGGCAGCCCGGACGCCGAGGCGAGAGCGGCCGGGGCCACGATCCGCCGGCTCAGCGTGCAGACCCTGGAAGAGCTGCGGCACATGGTCGGCGTCCTGCGTGCCTCCGGCAGCCGCGCCACCGAGCTGACACCCCAGCCCTCCCTGGCCGACCTGCACCAGTTGATCGGGGCCAGCGGCATCGAGGCCGAGCTGGAGACCGACCTGCCCGAGAAGCTGCCACCTGCCTTTCAGCGTGCCGTCTACCGCACCGTCCAGGAGGCGCTCACCAACGTCCGCAAACACGCTCCCGGCGCCACCGCGACCATCTGTATCCACCATCGCGACGGCACCCTTGAGACCACTGTCACCAACACCGCGCCCACGCGTCCCGCGCTTGCCCTGCCAGGCGCCCACCACGGTCTCGCCGGCCTGCGCCAGCGCGCCGCACTCCTCGGAGGCACCGTCACCTCCGGCCCAACCGCCGACGGGGGCTTCGGACTTCGCCTGGAGCTGCCGCTCAGCGCCGCGCCCTGACCGGTCCGCGTTGCACTTCAAGAGCCGTCAGAAGCGCCCTCGTGGCTTCGCCTTGTGGTCAGCCCGATCGCTGCCCCCCGGTGCAGCGTGCCGGCCGCCGTGCGGGACGGGGCCAGGGTCGGGACGGGGCCAGGGTGTCGGCGAGTATGGGGACGCCGGCGGTTTCACCGGCGAAGACGCTGCGCACCTGCTGCCGATTCGCTTTCGCACCCTCGATTTCGCGCCCATTCACGGTTCTGCCGAACGGACAGAAGGTGCCCGATATCCGATTCGAAGCCCTTCGGCGCGGCTGCACGGCGCTTTCGTTTCACACTTCGAGGGGGGCCAGCAGCCGACGGCCTGCCGTTCGGCCGCCGACGGCCGAAAGGTTGCCGTGATCTTCGAACTTGGCGGATTCCGGCGGCAGACCGCCTGGCGGTGTTGTCGAATGCCTCTCGCCGATATCCGTCGACTCGGGGAAGTTCTGCTGTGCAGCCACATCCGACGCCTCTTGCCGCGACGGTGAGCATCCTTCTCCCGGCCCCGTACGGAGCGGCCATCACGACTCCAGGAGAAGATATGCCTACAAGCCTCAGCACACGTCGGCACCTGCTGTGGCGATGGCGACGAGGCACGGCCCCGGGGCCACGGTGACGGCGCTTCTCGCCGGCCTGTGTGTGGCTCTGGCCACGACACCGGCATCGACACGCTCGCGCCCACGGAAAGCGCCCCGCTCGCGGACAAGGCCAACGTCTCCTTCAACGGTCCCGCCTGGACCAACGACATCAGCCACGGCGAGCTGGTCCGCTCGGGCAACGACCAGAGCCTGACCATCGACCCCTGCCACCTGCAGTACGTCTACCAAGGACGTGACCCGACTGCCGGCGCCGAGTACTCGCAGCTGCCCTGTCGCATGGGGCTGCTCACCCAGACCAATTCCACCTGCTGACCCGGGCCCGTCTCGCGTCATCACCGAAGAGTTCACCACTGAAGAGGAGGAAACCCGGACGTGAACACAAGCACCTACTTCCGCAAACGTGAAAGCCGCCGCATCGGCCTTTCGTCCAGAGGCGCCTGTGTGCTGGCAATGGCGGCCTTGATGGCCCTGCTGTTGCCCGGCACTGCCGGAGCCGACCCAGTCATCACGGCGAACAGGACCGGAATTCACGACGGCTACTACTACTCGTTCTGGACCGACAGCCCTCGGACGGTGTCCATGGGCCTGGCATCCGGCGGTAGTTACCGTACCTCGTGGCGCAACACGGGTAACTTCGTCGCCGGCAAGGGCTGGGAAACCGGCGGCCGGAAGAGCGTCACCTATTCCGGCAGTTTCCGTCCTTCCGGCAACGCCTACCTCGCGCTCTACGGCTGGAGCACCAACCCCCTCGTCGAGTACTACATCGTCGACAACTGGGGCACCTACCGGCCCACGGGCGCCTACCAGGGCACGGTGACCAGCGACGGCGGCACCTACGACATCTACCGGACGACCCGCGTCGACGCCCCCTCCATCGAGGGGCCGAAGACGACGTTCGACCAGTACTGGAGCGTCCGGCGGTCGAAGCGTACGGGCGGCACCATCACCACCGGCAATCACTTCGACGCCTGGGCGCGCCACGGGATGCGCCTCGGCACCTTCCGCTACATGATCATGGCGACCGAGGGATACCGGAGTAGCGGAAGCTCGAACATCACCGTGACCGCATCCCCTTCCGTTGGTGGAAACGTCTAGAGGTCTTTAATGGTTGGGGTTACGTGAGGTCGGAGCTCAGTCCGGTTCCGGTGAGGTAGCCGTCGATCAGGTCGGGGCGGTACTGCATCCGCTTG
>NZ_LGCW01000066.1:0-13963 GCF_001279365.1 Streptomyces sp. NRRL F-5755
CGCCCCGCACCCCGGACGCGCCGCACCCCCGCACCCCCGCACCGGCAGCCTCACCACACAGGCGGCGCGTCACCGCCTGCCGGCACGCCCCGGCCACACCCGCGAGGGCCGATGGCCGGGACGCCTCACCTCGTCCCGGCCCCCTGACCGAACCTCGCCTCAAACCAAACCCCGCCTCTTCCGGGACCCTCCCGGACCCACCCGGAGTCCTCCCGGGGCTCGGCCCGGCTCAGCTCACCGCAGCCCCGCCTCCTTCATCTGCCGCAGTTCCTTCTTCAGTTCGCCGACCTCGTCGCGCAGCCGGGCGGCCACCTCGAACTGCAGCTCCGCGGCGGCGGCCCGCATCCGGTCGGTCATTTCCTCGATCAGCTCGGCCAGTTCGGAGGCGGGCCGGTCGGTGGGCGCGGCGGCGCCCTTCGCGGCCTTGCCCTTGGCCGTCTTTCCGCCCAGTGCGGGCACCGGCGCCTTGCCCTTGGCGTCCTTGCCGTCGGCCGCCTTGCGGTAGCCCGTGCCCAGCAGCTCCTGGGTGTCGATCTCCTCGCGCGCGAGGGTCGCGACGATGTCGCCGATCTTCTTGCGGAGCGGCTGCGGGTCGATGCCGTTCTCCTTGTTGTACGCGAGCTGCTTCTCCCGGCGGCGGTTGGTCTCGTCGATGGCCCTGCGCATCGCCGGGGTGATCTTGTCCGCGTACATATGGACCTGGCCGGAGACGTTACGGGCGGCCCGGCCGATGGTCTGAATCAGCGACGTGCCCGAGCGCAGGAAGCCCTCCTTGTCGGCGTCCAGGATCGCGACCAGCGACACCTCGGGCAGGTCGAGGCCCTCGCGCAGCAGGTTGATGCCGACCAGGACGTCGTACTCGCCGGCCCGCAGCTCCCGCAGCAGCTCGACGCGGCGCAGGGTGTCCACGTCGCTGTGCAGGTAGCGCACCTGGATGCCGAGTTCGACGAAGTAGTCCGTCAGGTCCTCGGCCATCTTCTTGGTGAGGGTGGTGACCAGGACCCGTTCGTCCTTCTCGGTACGCGTACGGATCTCGTGGACCAGGTCGTCGATCTGGCCCTCGGTGGACTTGACGATCACCTCGGGGTCGACCAGGCCGGTCGGGCGGATGATCTGCTCCACGTACCCGTCGGACCGCGAGAGCTCGTACGAGCCGGGCGTCGCCGAGAGGTAGACGGTCTGGCCGACGCGCTCCAGGAACTCCTCCCACTTCAGCGGCCGGTTGTCGAGGGCGGACGGCAGCCGGAAGCCGTGCTCGACCAGGGTGCGCTTGCGGGAGGCGTCGCCTTCGTACATCGCGCCGATCTGCGGGACGGTGACGTGCGACTCGTCGATGACCAGGAGGAAGTCGTCCGGGAAGTAGTCCAGGAGGGTGTTGGGCGGGCTGCCGGGGGCGCGGTCGTCCATGTGCAGCGAGTAGTTCTCGATGCCGGAGCAGGAGCCGACCTGGCGCATCATCTCGATGTCGTAGGTCGTGCGCATGCGCAGCCGCTGGGCCTCCAGGTGCTTGCCCTGCTTCTCCATCGTGGCCAGGGTCTCGGCCAGCTCCGCCTCGATTCCGGCGATGGCCTTTTCCATGCGCTCGGGGCCCGCGACGTAGTGGCTGGCCGGGAAGACGTACAGCTGCTGGTCCTCGCTGATCACCTCGCCGGTGAGCGGGTGGAGGGTGGACAGCGCCTCGATCTCGTCGCCGAACATCTCGATGCGGACGGCGAGCTCCTCGTAGACCGGGAAGATCTCGATGGTGTCGCCGCGGACGCGGAACGTGCCGCGGGTGAAGGCCAGGTCGTTGCGGGTGTACTGGATGTCGACGAAACGGCGGAGCAGCTGGTCGCGGTCGATCTCGTCGCCGACCTTGAGCGCCACCATGCGGTCCACGTACTCCTGGGGCGTGCCCAGGCCGTAGATGCAGGAGACCGAGGCGACCACGACCACGTCCCGCCGGGTGAGCAGGGAATTCGTCGCGGAGTGGCGCAGCCGCTCGACTTCCTCGTTGATCGAGGAGTCCTTCTCGATGTAGGTGTCCGACTGCGGGACGTACGCCTCGGGCTGGTAGTAGTCGTAGTACGAGACGAAGTACTCGACGGCGTTGTTGGGCAGCAGCTCGCGGAACTCGTTGGCGAGCTGCGCCGCGAGGGTCTTGTTGGGCGCCATGACGAGGGTGGGGCGCTGCAGCTTCTCGATCATCCACGCGGTGGTCGCCGACTTGCCGGTGCCGGTCGCGCCGAGCAGGACGACGTCCTTCTCACCGCCGCTGACGCGCTGCGCGAGTTCGGCGATGGCCGCCGGCTGGTCGCCGCTGGGCTGATAGGGGCTGACGACCTCGAAGGGCGCCACCGTGCGTTCGATCTTGGAAACGGGCCGCATGTCATCAACCGTACGGCCCCCCACTGACAATCGACCGGAAAACGCTCCGACCAGCGGTTCTGTCGGCTCTGTCAGCTCTGTCGGCGGAAGCGGCGGGGCTCGGCGGCCGGGGGCGGGCCCGCGCGGAGGCGGCCGGGCCGGCTCGGCCTCCGCGGCGCCCGGACCGAAGCCGGCCGGGCCGCGCGGGGGCGGCCGGGAGCCGGGACGCGGCGGGCGCAAGACCAGAACCGGCCAGCGGGGCCGGGCGGGCCGATATCCCGGCCGACGGGCGTGGAGGCCGGGGCTCCGCGCCCCGGGGCGCGCGCGGCACGTGTGTATGTTGCGTGCTTTTTGAGGAGATCACGCGATCCGGGCGTTCAAACACGGAACACAGGTCGCTTCTCGTTCAGTTTCTGTCCATCCGGCGCCTGTCTCCCGGTACGTCCCGACTGCGACCCTCTGCGCGTCCCACCCCGAATCCACCTCGTTCACCGCGGGCATTCCGGCGGGCCCCGGCTCCGCTTCCGGCCCATCCGGCCGGTGCCATGCCCTCGGCCCGCCCCGTACGCGCCCGCCATCACGTCGTCACTAGGAGTCCGCATGCGTTTCCGCTCCGTCGCCACTGTCGCCGGTGTGCTCGTGGGCCTGACCGTGTCCCTGTTCCCCGCCACGAGCACCCAGGCCGCCGACGCCCACCGCACCGTGGTGACCGTCGCCCACCGGGGCGCCTCCGCGTACGCGCCCGAGAACACGCTCGCCGCCGTCGACGCGGCCGCCGACCTCGGCTTCGCCTGGGTGGAGAACGACGTCCAGCGCACCAAGGACGGCGAACTGGTCATCCTCCACGACACCTCGCTCGCCCGGACGACCAACGTGGAGCAGGTCTTCCCGGGCCGCGCCCCCTGGAACGTCGCCGACTTCACGCTCGCGGAGATCGAGAAGCTGGACGCCGGCAGCTGGTTCGGCCCGAAGTTCAGCGGTGAGCGCGTCCCGACGCTGGAGGACTACATGGACACCGTCGAGGACAACGACCAGAACCTGCTGCTGGAGATCAAGTCGCCCGAGCTGTACCCCGGTATCGAGCGGCAGATCCTCAAGGAGCTGCGCGAGGACGGCTGGCTGGACCGCGACCACGTCAAGCGCCGGCTGATCGTGCAGAGCTTCAGCGCCGACTCGGTGAAGAAGGTGCACAGCCTGCGGCCCGACATCAAGACGGGCTTCCTCGGTACGCCGGCCGTCGCCGAACTGCCCAAGTACGCAGCGTTCGCCGACCAGATCAACCCCCAGTACAAGTCGATCGACGCCGGGTACGTCGCGTCCGTGCACAAGGTGAAGGGCCCGCACGGCCGCCCGCTGGAGGTCTTCACCTGGACCATCGACGACGCCGCCAACGCGGTCAAGGCCGCCGGCCAGGGCGTGAACGGCATCATCAGCAACAAGCCGGACGTCATCCGCGACGCCCTGGAGAAGACCGGCCGGTAGTACGTCGGCCCCTGGCCATCCACCCGTAGCCGACGACGCCCCGGAGCCGCCCACCGCGGTTCCGGGGGCGTTGTCAGTGGCGGGTCATAGGCTGATGCCGTGACGAACACAGAGCGGGATCAGCGAGGCGGCCGGGCCGGGCAGCAGGAGCGGCCAGGCCCCGAAGAGCCGCCTGTGCAGGAGGCACCGGACCGGCCCGGGCAGGATGAGCCGAAGCCGGCCGAGCAGGAGGAAGCGCTTCAGGCGCGGGAGGCGCGCGACTGGGCCTGGCGCGTGCTGGACACCCCCATCGGCCCGCTGCTGCTCGCGGCGACCCGCGAGGGGCTGGCGCTGGTCGCCTTCCACTCCGACGAGCGGGTCGTCCGCAGGTCGCTGACCCGCCTGCGACTGGCGTTCGGCAGCGAACCGCTCCCGAAGATACCCCACTTGACCACGGCGGCCGACGAGCTGGCCCGCTATTTCGACAGTGGGCTGCGGGCCTTCACCGTCCCCCTGGACTGGTCGCTGTCCGCGGGTTTCAACGAACGGGTGCTGCGCGAGCTGGCCGCCCACGTCCCGTACGGCACCGTGGTCGGCTACCAGGACCTGGCCGACCGGGTCGGCGAGCCGGGCGCCGCCCGCGCGGTGGGCGCGGCCATGGGCTCCAACCCGCTCCCGGTCGTCGTCCCCTGCCACCGGGTGGTGGCGAGCGACGGCGGGATCGGCGGCTTCGGCGGCGGCCTGGACACCAAGCGCCACCTGCTGGCCTTGGAGGGCGTCCTCCCGCAGCCCCTCTTCTGAAGCCCCCTGCGGCCTGATCCGGCACCCTCCGCACCAGCGCTCCCACGCCCACCCCAGCCCGCCCCCACGCCCCTTCCCTCCCGTATGCCACCACCCTCGCGCGAAAGGCCCGCACCCGTCATGCCCCGCCAGATCGCCCTCCTCCGCGGCATCAACGTCGGAGGTCACAACAAGTTCCCCATGGCGCGACAGCGTGAACTGTTCGCGGCCCTGGGCCACCGGGACGTGACGGTCCTCCTCCAGACCGGCAACATCGTCTTCGCCAACCCCGGCACACCGCCCGCGGAGACGGCGCGCCGGATCGAGGCCCGGATCGCCGATGAGCTGGGCTTCCCGGTCCCCGTGATGGTCCGCACACGCGACGAGCTGGCCGACGCCGTCGTGGCCAACCCCTTCCCGCAGGCCGAGGCAGAGCCCAAGACCCTTCACGTGACGTTCCTGTCCGACGCCCCCGCCGACCCGTCCCCGCTGAAGGAGCTGGGCTCCGGCGCGTACGCCCCCGACCAGCTCCGGCTGATCGGCCGCGAGCTCTACATGTGGTGCCCGAACGGCGTGGGACGCTCCAAGCTCGCCGACGCCGTCTCCCGTGCCCGCCTCGGCGTGACGGCCACTTCCCGCAACTGGAACACGGTGACGAAACTGCTCGCCCTCGCCGACGCCTGACGGGGCGCGGGTCCTCGCCGCTTACGGGCAGTGCAGGGACGCGTCGGCCGGCCCCGCCACGAAGCGGGTGAACCGTACCTTCAGGCCCGCCCGCTGCGGCGAGCAGCAGAACGGCCCGGCGTACGCCTTGGCCTCCGGGTCCAGCGGCGCCAGCCGCACCATGCGCCACGGTTCCTGTTCGCGCCGCGCCCGTACGGTCAGCGCGTCGCCGCTGCGGCTGACGCGCACCGTGACCTCGCGCCCCGCCCACGCCGGTACGGGCGCCAGCGACCAGTCCGACCACTCGCGGGTGACCACCGCGCCCACCTGCGGCGCGCCGTCGCTCATTTCCACCCCGGCCTTGATCCACGTGCGCGCGTCCACCCGCACCATCGCCCCGGCCTGGTCGTACAGCTCGTCGAAGGCGGCGACGAAGGACACCTCGACGGCCGAGTCCGCGGGAAACGGCGCCAGCAGCGCATGCCCGGTGTCCCGGACGAAGCCATAACCGGTCCGCCGCCAGAAGTCGCTCCCCTCAGCGGCCGTGACGACCAGCGACCCACCACCGGACGCCCCGCCCTCACACAACACCTCCGGCGGCGGATTCAGCCACCGAGCCCCACCCACGCCCCAACCCATCTCCACCACGCACAGCCCCCTTCCGCCGTCCCCCCACACACACACCACATCCCCAACTCAAGACCCCCAACTCCAGCCCAAGCCCCAGCCCCAACCCCAACCCAAGTTGTCAGTGGCACGCCCTAGGCTGACGGAAAAGGGGGACCACCCGCAGCCATCCTGAAGGTGCCCCCTTCTTAGCGGCCCCCCTCAAGGGAGCACCCCCTTCTCAGCCACCCCCGTTCCACGCCGGACGGTTAGGGTCATCCGCCTTCACCACAATGTCGGCGATCTCCTCGGGCCGCACCTCGTCCTCGTACCGCGCGAACGCGGGCAGCGTCCACCGCTCGCCCTCCGGCGTACGGCGGGCCAGCGCGGCGGACGACAGCTTCAGGTGGACCGACAGGTCGAAGGGGAACCAGTGGCCGAACAGCAGCGGTCCGTGCAACAGCAGCACGCCGCCCGGCGGCAGTTCGGTGTACGGGCTGCGCGTGGCCCGGTCCGTACGGGGGTCCCACAGGTCCGGCAGCACCCGGCCCGTGCCGCCCGGGTCGAGCGGGGTGAACACCTCCCGCCAGAGCGCCTGCCGGTCGAACCACTCGTCGTAGTACGCGTCGGCGTCCTCCTTGCCGTATTCCAGGCGCAGAGAGGCGGGGCGCAGGAAGCCGTCGGCCGCGACGACGTGTACGGGCCTGCCGCGCAGCCGCAGCGCTTCCGCGAGCCGCTCGGTGACCTCCCCGGTACGGGCGGCCGGCGGCCCGTCGACCGCGACGCGCAGCCACGGACCGCCGTCCACCGGCGTTGCCGCGCTGATGCGCTCGGCCAGCGCGTCGGTCAGCCGTTCCCAGGTGATCGCTTCGAGCCGCACTCCTTCATTCTGCCGGGCGGGACGCCCTGACGGGCGCACCGGTTAGGGTGGCCGGTCGAGCCAGGGGTGAAGGGTGAGACGCGTGGGGGAAGCGGTTACAGACGGGCAGAGGTGGCTGCGGGTGCCGGTCGGTCCGGAAGGGCCGCAGTGGTCCACTCGGGCCGGAGCCGCGCGCGTCCTGTTCGTGGTCCACAACGTCACTTCCGCCACTCGCCTGCTGGACGTTCTCCCCTTGTTCGACGCCGACCCACGTGTCCAGTGCTTGGCCACATGTACGGGATCGTCGCCCTACCTGCACGGCGTACCGGAGCTGCTGGCGGACGCCGGACTACCGGTCCTGCCGTGGGAGCAGGCCGTCGAGACACCGGTGGACCTGGCGATCAGCGCCAGCTACGGCGGTGAACTTCACCTGATTCAGGGGAAATTGGCCATCCTGTCGCACGGCATTGGCTACAATAAGAGGCTCCCTACACCGGACACCGGACACCGGACACCGGACACCGGACACCGGGGGCCCGGGCCGGGGTCGGAGCCTGGTCGGGCGCCGGTTTTCGGGCTCTCGCCGGAGTGGTTGCTGCGCGACGGGGAGCCCATTGCGGCGGCCACCGTGCTGTCCCATCCCGAGCAGCTCACCCGCCTCCGCCGCGCCTGCCCGCCCGCTGCCCATACGGCCGTACTCGCCGGTGACCCGTGCTTCGACCGCCTGCTGGACGCGCTCCCCCACCGCGACGACTTCCGCCGCGCCCTCGGCGTCGCCGCCGGTCAGCGCCTCATCGTCGTCAACTCCACCTGGGGGCCGCGTTCCCTGTTCGGCGACACGCATGACGTCCTCCCCTGGCTCCTGGACAGCCTCGCCCGCGAACTGCCCGTCGACGGCTACCGCCGCTGCGCCGTCCTGCACCCGAACATCTGGCACGGGCACGGCCCCGGCCAGGTCCGTGCCTGGCTGCGGCACGCCGAGTACGCCGGGCTGACCGTCGTCCCTCCGCTGGGCCCCTGGCGGCAGGTCCTGGCCGCCGCCGATGCCGTCATCGGCGACCACGGCAGCGTGACGTACTACGCGGCCGCCATCGGTACGCCCGTACTCCTCGGCGCGTTCCCGGCCCAGGACCTGGACCCGGCCTCGCCCGTCGCCGAGCTGGGCCGCACGGCGCCCCGGCTCCGCCCGTACGAGCCGCTGCTCCCCCAGCTCGAAAAGCTGCTGACCGACCATCATCCGGACCGGTACGCCCAGCTCACCGCCCTGGCCAGTTCCGCCCCCGGCGCCTCGGCAGGCCTGCTCCGGCGCACCTTCTACGGCCTCATCGGCCTGGCCGAACCAAGCCCTCCCGCCTACCTGCCACGCCTGCTCCCGCCTGCCCACGGTGACGATGCCACCGCCGTGCCACCGGCCACGCCTCTTCGCACTCCCCTCCAAGTCCTGACTCACGTGCACGACCGCCGTCCCACCGCACCGCCCGAGATAACGGTCACCCGCTACGCGGACGTCGGCTCAGGCCCGTACGCACCCTCGGCCCCGTCTACGACTGCCTCCCCACCCGCTCCCGCTGGCCAGGCCACACCCCAGGTCGTCGCGTCCCACACCGCCATCCACGAGGACGCGCCGGACAGCACCCGGCTCCCCCTGGCCGACCTGGTGCTCCACGACTCCCAGCCCGAGCCCGCGGCCTGGACGCAGGAAGCGATGCGCCGCCACCGGCACTGCGCCATGGCCGCATGCGTCACCGCGCCGGACACCTGCCTCGTACGCGTCCCGGACGGCAGCCTCGTCACCCTCACCGCGGCGCCCGGTCCGGACGACCGCCGCGACCGGTGCGATCCGGCCGTGTACGCCTCGGCCCTCTACGCCTGGTACGAGCGGGGCAAGTCCCTCGAAGACCTCCTCGACGGCTTGACCGTGGTGACGGGCGACGCCGCCCACCGCCTTCAGGTGACGATCACCCCTCCCGGCTGAAGCCCTCCGTAACCACTCCCCCTCTCAAGGCCGGCCGTGCCAGCTGCCCCACAGCCGGTTCCGTCCCCGGCTGCTTCCTTCCGCCCGCGCCTGCTGCCCTACTGCTCCAACCGCTCCAGTCGGGCCCGTACGGCTCCGGTTCTGGGCGCTCCCGTCCTCTCGTGGAGGGTCAACGCCGCCCTCAGGAAACGGATCTCCGCCTCCGTGTCCCCGGCCTGGTGGGCCCGCTCGGCGCGCAGCTCCGCCAGATCCGCCTGCTGGACGACCGAGCCTTCCGCGGCCATGACCGTCGCGGCCCGGCCGAGTGGCTCGTCGGCCTCCTCCGCGCGCCCGGCGGCGATCAGCGTCTGCCCGAGGCTCATCAACACCCGCGCCTCGTTGTACGGATCGGGCAGCGCGCGTATCAGTTGCAGGGCGTGCCGCAGCTGTTCTATCGCTTCCTCTTGGCGGCCCATCCCTTGGAGTGACCGTCCGAGGTGGTGTTCCAGCAGGGCCAGTGCCCGCGGGTCACCAACCTGCCGGGCAAGATCACGGGCCGACCGGAAGCACTCGGCGGCGTCGGTCCATCGCTCCTGCTTCAGATGCAGCAACCCCAGCGATTCGACTGCGGTGGCCTCGCCACGCATGTGTCCGGCACGCCGGTCGGCGGCAGCAGCTTCCTCGAACTGAGCCTGCGCCTGTGCATACTCCGCAAGGCCCAGGTAGGCGAAGCCGAGCTGCGCGCGCATCCGCCCTTCGGCCTCAGGGGACTCCTCCGCACAGCGCGCCGCGGCCTCCACGCCGAGCCGGTGGGTGGCGACCCATTGCTGGTGGAAGCCGAGCCGCAGGTGCAGTCCCCACATGGCCTCGCACAGCTGCCACGTCAGTTCGTCGAGCCCGTGGTCCGCCGCGGCCCGTACCGCTTCCGCGAGGTTCTCCCGCTCGTCCCGGAGCCAGGCCAGCGCGCTGAAGCCGTTCTCGTACGCGGCGGGCCGTCCCGCCAGCCGCGCGTACGCCGGTCCGAGATGCCAGCGGCCGGGCAACACGCACGCGTCGGCCGCCGCCGCGGCGCGCACATACCAGAGCAGTGTCCGGCGTACCGCTGCTGCCGCCCCCGCTATCCCGTCCTCCACCAGTGCGCGCTGTTCCGCGTACTGGCGCCAGAGGTCATGGAAGCGGTAACGCGCCTGGCCGGACGCACCGGCCTTGCGCTCGGTCCCGGATTCCGTCCCGGTTCTCGTCCCGGATTCGGCTCCGTCCCCGGCCTGTGGTTCGCCTTCTCGTGCCTCAGCTGCCGCCTCCGCCTCGGACGCCTCGGACACAGCCTCCACCAGCCGCGCGTCAGCCAGTTCGGCGAGAAGAGCGCCCGCCTCCCCCTCGGACACGCCGGCCGCGGCTGCGGCGGCTCCCGGCGTCACATGCCGCCACGGCCTCAGACCCGACAGCCGGAACACCTTGGCCGCGGCCTCCGACAGGTTCCCGTACGAGACGTCCATAGCGCCGCGCATCGGCTCGCCCGCCGCGCCGGGCGGTGCCTTCCGTTCGCCGGTCCCGTCATGCGCGTACGGCCGCTCCTCCCCATACGGCCCGTCGGTCTGGTCGCTCATGGCCATTTCACGCTCCAGCAGCTCCCAGTCCGGCTGTTGTGTCGCGGCGGCGCGCGCCCCGATCGCGCACAGTGCGAGCGGCATCCCGCCGCACCGCTGCGCGACCGCTTCGACTCCGGGGCCCGTGCCGCCCAGGCGAGCGAGGAGTCCGACCGCGTCGGGGGTGCCGAGCGGGCCGATCCGTATGGTGTGCGCGCCGTACTCGACGACCAGGCGGCCCAGGTCCGTACGGCTGGTCACGATGGTCAGCGAGGCCGGGGAGGCGGCCAGCAACGGCCGTACCTGGGCTGCCGAGTGGGCGTCGTCCAGCACGGTGAGGAGACGCCGTTCCACCGTCACCGTGCGGAACAGGCTCTCCTGCGCGTCCGGCTCCGTCGGTACGTATGCCGGGTGCACGCCGAGGTCGCGCAGGAAGCGCAGCAGTACGTCGGACGGCGTGACCGCCGTGGCCGCGGCAGCGCCCCGCAGGTTCGCGTACAACTGGCCCTCTTCGAAGCGGCCCCGCAGCGCGGCGGCCAGGCGTAGTGCGGCGGCCGTCTTGCCCACACCGCCCGGGCCCCAGAGGATGACCACGAGGGGCGCTCCGCCGTTCCCCATGCTCTCGGCGTCGTCGGCGGGGAGCGCCTGGTCAAGTAACCGCACCACCTCGGCCAGCACGGCCTCGCGGTCGATGAAGTGGCGCGTGACCGGGGGCAGCGTGCAGGGCACCAGCGCGCCCGGCACGATGGCCGGCGCGGGCTCGTGGATGGTCAGCGTGCCGATGCTCTGAGCCTGTACGGCGGCTCCGTAGACCGTTCCGCCGATGTGGTTTCGCGTAGTGGTGGCTGCCCGGTCGTCCGTCGTGGAGCCGAGCGCGGCCGGTTCGGGTGCGGCGGATGGTCCGGGCCCGCCGGGCCCTGTGTCAGCCACGAGCGGGCCCTCGCGTGCTCCCGCCGCCGCTCTGGTCGACCCTGGAGATCACACCGGCCTGGATGACCGTCCCGCGGTGCGCCCCGCCGGTCATGGTGTTGTGCACGTCCCTCACCGTGATCCCGGGTTCGGTGTCGGTGCGCATCTCCGTCAGCAGCTGGCGCAGTTCCTCGGCCGCGGCCGGGTCGTCCCGCAACGCGCGTCGCAGCCGTACCCGCCATTCGGCCTGCACGTCGGCCTCGCCTGCCTCGTCACCGTCGCGCTGTGCCGCCAGCAGATCCGTGCGCGACACTTCCAGCTCCCCTTGGAGCGCTTCTTCCTCGTCGCCGCCCCGGCGCCGCGAGAAGAACGCCGCCACCCGCTGCCGGGCCTGCGTCCACCCCTCCGTCACCATCTGCTGCACCAGCGCCGTCGCCCCCGCTGTCGCGAGCGCTGTCAACTCCGCGTCCATCGGCCCCCCTTGTTCAGCCGTACGAGACGTACGGTCGTGCGTCCGTTGCCACGGTAAGACGGTAAGGAGAAGTTCCTCTTCTTGCCCAGGCCGGGCCGTGGTCGAGCGGTGGTGAAGGTCACCGCCCTGCCGGTCCGCCCCGGGCGCCTCAGCAGCCCCATACCGGACGCGTCCGCACTGCGTCCGCCGCTCCCTCTTTCTCCGCTTCTTCCCCTCTTCGACTTCCTGCTCAACCACGCTACTTGACCCCACTGACAATCGGCGGCTCCCGCACCGCCGGCTAGGCGGCCAGGAGTCGCCGGGCGAGCGCGAGGGGCTTGTTGACCTGGTCGGACGTGCCGGATCCGGTGCGGGCCGCGCGGTGGTGGGGAACGCGTTCGACGGATGCCGTGCCGGATTCGGATTCGAGCGCGGGGGCGTAACCGGCGTCGCGCAGTGCTTCGAGGGTCGCCGCGGGCGGCTGGGCGCTGACGAGAACGGTGGGGGCGATGGCGCGCAGGCCGAGGGCCTGGAGGGCTCGGTGGGCGGCGAGTTCGCGGACCAGTGCTTCGTCGTCGGAGCGGATACAGCAGCCGGTGGGCAGTACACGCATCCGGCCATGGGCGCGGGCGGCGTCCTGGACGAGATAGGTCAGGGGCTGCGGCAGGGGGCCGGTGGCCGACGCCTCGGTGAGGGCGTCGAGGAGGTCCGCGGCATTACGGCCGGAGTCGAGGGCTCTGCGTACGGAAGCGGGGGTGAACCGCCAGGTCACGGCGTGGCCTTCGGATTCCCGGTCGGCGGCCGAGGTCATCAGGGCGGCGAGGGCCGCGGACGGAGGGCCCGGGACGACAGCGGTCAAGTCCGCCTGGAAGTGGGCCTGCTGGAGAGGCTGTGGCAGCAGGTCACGAAGGGCGTCGCTGAGAGGGGCGGGGTCTGTGGGGGACGCCGCGAGGAGGGCGTGGCCGAGTGGGGTCAGGGCGCCGTGTGCGGTGAGAGCGAGGAAAGCGGCCTCGTCGAGGATGTGGGTGGCGCGGTCCTCGGCCAGCGGTTCGCCGCTTACGGCCAGCGGGCGGTGCCAGGCCGCGGCGTCGAGGAGAACGGGCAGGTCGGGCCGGTGACCTGCGGCGTCGGCCGGTGCGGTGGACAGCGCTTTGAGGAGGGCGTGGCGCAGCGCGGGTGCGTGCCGGTCTTCACCGCGCACCAGCGCCGTGGGCGTCTCACCGAAGGGGGTGTACGTCGGAATGGACCAAAGAGTCGACCAAGCGGTCAGAACCGGAACGAGTCGCTCACCAGGGGTCTGCGCCAGCCAGTCGTCGTACGCACCGGTAGGCGCGGCCGTGATACCCGCAGGGGTACGAGTCAGCGCGATGAGGTCGGCGGCGAGCACGAGGTCGAGCAGAAGACGGGTGCGGGCCTCGGTCGTACCGGCTGCCTTGGCCAGGCGTTTGATCTCACGCAGGGCCAGCCCTCCCGTCTTGCGCAGGGCTGCGGGCCGGTCGGCGAGCGAGGCGAGCAGGCGGTCGAGGATCGCGGCGAGGGTGGAGGCGGCGGCCTGGGATTCGCCCTGGACGGAGGCCGTGGCGGCGCCGTTCTCCCGCGAGGCAGCCTCGGGGGCGAGCAATTTCGGGGCGGTGGGGACGAAGGTGCCCAGGTCGTGGGCGGCCAGGAGCTGTGGGATGCGGGGCGGGACCACGATCGCGCCGTCCTCGGTGGGGGCGGCGAGCCCGTCCTCGTGGAGGAGTTCCAGGGCGGCGGTCACCGCTTCGCGGGCGGGGCCGGGGCTGGTGGCGCCCAGGGCTCGGTACGTCTCCTCCGCCGGAACCGGCTCCGCGGCCAGGTCCGGGAACGACAGCCGGTGGGCCATCAGCGACTGGTAGTCGGCTCCGGCGGCGGGGGCGGCGGGCACAGGGGCGGCACGCCGGGCCAGGTCCTGGCTTACGCGGGCGGTGGCGGCGAGGAGCTGGAGGCGGGGGTGGTCGAGGTGGAGGACGGTGTGGTGGAGGGTTTCGTACGACCACAGGGCGGTGGCCAGTTCGCGGAGCCGGGTGGGCGCGGGCCTGCGGGACAGCGCTTCCGCGTGGCGGGTGAGCAGGGCGGCCAGCTCTTCGGGGGTGCGCTGCGCGAGGGAGCGGGTGAGTGTGTCGAGACCTTCCACGGCCAACGAGGTTAGGTCACTGGCCGAGCAGCGCGGTGAGTGCCCCTACGGGGTCGGGGTCCGCGCGGCCGGTGGGCCACCAGTCCTCGGCGCCGGGGTCGGATTCGTACGGATACCAGCGGTTGTCGTGGCCGAAGCGGAGCTGGATGCCGCGGGCGGGGTCGGTGAGGTGGTTGTGGCGGGGGGGGCCCCC
>NZ_LGCW01000067.1:0-13640 GCF_001279365.1 Streptomyces sp. NRRL F-5755
CCTTTACGATGGCCGTTGCGGCGGGGCCTGCCCCTTGGAAAAATGCCGCGCCCGCGCACCCTCCCCCTGCCTGCGGCGGGGGGTACCCCCAGCGCCAGGCCCGACCGGCAAGGAGACCAGCCCAAGTGTCCGTCTTCAACAAGCTCATGCGTGCAGGCGAAGGAAAGATCCTGCGCAAACTGCACCGCATCGCGGGCCAGGTCAACTCCATCGAGGAGGACTTCGCGGCCCTCTCCGACGCAGAGCTGCGGGCGCTCACCGATGAGTACAAGGAGCGGTTCGCCGACGGCGAGTCGCTGGACGACCTGCTGCCCGAGGCGTTCGCGACCGTCCGTGAGGCCGCCAAGCGCGTGCTCGGCCAGCGCCACTACGACGTCCAGCTGATGGGCGGCGCGGCCCTGCACCTGGGTTACGTCGCGGAGATGAAGACCGGTGAGGGCAAGACCCTGGTCGGTACGCTCCCGGCGTACCTGAACGCGCTCTCCGGCAAGGGCGTGCACCTGATCACGGTCAACGACTACCTGGCCGAGCGCGACTCCGAGATGATGGGCCGGGTCCACAAGTTCCTCGGTCTCACGGTCGGTTGCATCCTGGCCAACATGTCGCCCGCGGAGCGCCGCGAGCAGTACAGCCGCGACATCACGTACGGCACGAACAACGAGTTCGGCTTCGACTACCTGCGCGACAACATGGCCTGGTCGAAGGACGAGCTGGTGCAGCGCGGCCACAACTTCGCGATCGTCGACGAGGTCGACTCGATCCTGGTCGACGAGGCCCGTACGCCGCTGATCATCTCCGGTCCCGCGGACTCCGCCACCAAGTGGTACGGCGACTTCGCCAAGTTGGTGCAGCGTCTGAAGAAGGGCGAGGCCGCCAACCCGCAGCGCGGCATCGAGGAGACCGGCGACTACGACGTTGACGAGAAGAAGCGCACGGTCGGCATCCACGAGTCCGGTGTGACCAAGGTCGAGGACTGGCTGGGTATCGACAATCTGTACGAATCGGTCAATACGCCGCTCGTCGGGTACCTGAACAACGCGATCAAGGCCAAGGAGCTGTTCAAGCTCGACAAGGACTACGTCGTCATCGACGGCGAGGTCATGATCGTCGACGAGCACACCGGCCGTATCCTCGCCGGCCGCCGCTACAACGAGGGCATGCACCAGGCGATCGAGGCGAAGGAAGGGGTGGAGATCAAGGACGAGAACCAGACGCTCGCCACGATCACCCTCCAGAACTTCTTCCGCCTCTACGACAAGCTGTCCGGTATGACCGGTACGGCCATGACCGAGGCCGCCGAGTTCCACCAGATCTACAAGCTGGGCGTCGTGCCCATCCCGACGAACCGGCCGATGATCCGCAAGGACCAGGCGGACCTGATCTACCGCACCGAGGTCGCCAAGTTCGCCGCGGTCGTCGAGGACATCGTCGAGAAGCACGAGAAGGGCCAGCCGATCCTGGTCGGCACCACCTCCGTGGAGAAGTCCGAGTACCTCTCCCAGCAGCTCGACAAGCGCGGTGTGCCGCACCGGGTGCTCAACGCCAAGCAGCACGACCGCGAGGCGTCGATCGTCGCGCAGGCCGGCCGCAAGGGCGCCGTCACGGTCGCCACGAACATGGCGGGCCGTGGTACGGACATCAAGCTCGGCGGCAACCCCGACGACCTTGCCGAGGCCGAGCTGCGCGCCCAGGGCCTGGACCCGGTCGAGCACGTCGAGGAGTGGGCGGCCGCGCTGCCCGCCGCCCTGGAGAAGGCCGAGGCCGCGGTCCAGGCGGAGTTCGAGGAGGTCAAGGAGCTCGGCGGGCTGTACGTCCTCGGTACCGAGCGCCACGAGTCGCGCCGTATCGACAACCAGCTGCGCGGCCGCTCCGGCCGCCAGGGCGACCCCGGCGAGTCCCGCTTCTACCTCTCCCTCGGCGACGATCTGATGCGCCTGTTCAAGGCCCAGATGGTCGAGCGGGTCATGGCCATGGCCAACGTCCCCGACGACGTGCCGATCGAGAACAAGATGGTGACGCGCGCCATCGCCTCCGCCCAGTCGCAGGTCGAGCAGCAGAACTTCGAGACCCGTAAGAACGTCCTGAAGTACGACGAGGTCCTCAACCGGCAGCGCGAGGTCATCTACGGCGAGCGCCGCCGCGTCCTGGAGGGCGAGGACCTCCAGGAGCAGATCAAGCACTTCATGGACGACACGATCGACGCCTACATCCAGGCGGAGACGGTCGAGGGCTTCGCGGAGGAGTGGGACCTGGACCGCCTGTGGGGCGCGTTCAAGCAGCTCTACCCGGTCAAGGTGACGATCGAGGAGCTGGAGGAGGAGGTCGGCGACCGCGCCGGGATCACCGCCGACTTCATCGCCGAGGCCGTCAAGGAGGACATCCACCTCCAGTACGCGGCCCGTGAGGAGCAGCTCGGCTCCGACATCATGCGCGAGCTGGAGCGCCGTGTGGTGCTGTCCGTACTGGACCGCAAGTGGCGCGAGCACCTCTACGAGATGGACTACCTCCAGGAGGGCATCGGCCTGCGGGCGATGGCCCAGAAGGACCCGCTGGTCGAGTACCAGCGCGAGGGCTTCGACATGTTCACCGCCATGATGGAGGGCATCAAGGAGGAGTCCGTCGGCTACCTGTTCAACCTGGAGGTCCAGGTCGAGCAGCAGGTCGAGGAGGTTCCGGTGGCGGACGCCGAGGAGCGGACCTCGCTGGAGAAGGACGCGCAGGACGCGGTGCCCGCCGGCGCCGGCCGCCCGGAGATCCACGCCAAGGGCCTGGAGGCCCCGCAGCGCCCGGACCGGCTGCACTTCTCCGCGCCGACCGTGGACGGCGAGGGCGGTGTCGTCGAGGGCGACTTCACCAGCGAGGACGCGGCCCCGGCCCGCTCGGAGTCGGACGGCCTGACGCGCGCCGAACGCCGTAAGGCCCAGAAGAGCGGCGGGCGTCGCCGCAAGAAGTGACGTGATCGGCGCTCGACGGAGCGCGTGGGGCCGGGGCGCCGTGGCATCGAGCCGCGGCGCCCCGGCCTGTGTTCCGCGGCGCCCGGCGGCTCACCAGACCGGGCTGGACGGGCCGATGTCCAGGGCGGCGCAGCGCCACCGGGCGTCGCCGCCCCGCTCCAGCCGGAAGGCGAGGGCGCGCAGCCGCTCGCCGGAGGCGATGCGGGCGAACGCCTCGATGACGTCCGGGCGCGGCCGGCACAGGCCGCAGTGGCGGACCGCCGGGGCCGGTGCGCGGCGGCCCGCTCCGGAGGCGGTGGGCCGCAGCGGCGCCTGCGGGGCCAGCTCCACGAGACGGTCGTACGCGGCGGGCAGCGCGTGGCCCAGCAGGGCGTGCACCGGGCGCCGGCCACTGAGGGTGAGCAGCAGCTGCTCGGCGAACCAGTCGTGCGGCGCGGGCGGGGAGGCCCGGAGCCGGCCGGCGGAGGCCGGGGCGGTACGCGGCCCGGCCGGTCGCCGGGAGTCGTGGCGCCCTGGTGGGCCGGTACGGGGACGGCCCGGCCCTGTGGAGGCGCCCCTGAGGGAGCGGGTGCGGGTGGGCGTGCGGGTGTCGGACTGGGTGGTGACGGTCATGGTGGGCCCCCGTTCGGCCGGCCCGGTGGATACCGGGCAGTAGCTTCGGTGGGGTTCTTCTACCGACGGCGCGACGGCAGCGGCAAGCGCCTGCGATCGGTCCGCGTGCCGGTCCGCGGATTCACCCGTTGGGGTGTGGCGGTGGGTGCTAAGGGCGCGTGGTGGCCCGCGCATGGTGCCGGGCGGCGCCGGGGTGGCAGGCGCCGGAGCACGGCGGGGAACGCGCGCCCGTATGCTGGCCGGGCAGATTTTTCCAGGACCGGCGAAGTGAGCGGAAGCGGCAGCCATGCGCGTGTATGTCCCCCTGACCCTGCCCGGACTCGCGGCGGCGCACGAAGCCGGGGAGCTGGGCCCCGGCCCGCTGGACGCCTACGCCGTCACCCCCGCGCTGCGCGAGTGGTACGTCTCCGACGACATCGAGGAACTGGAGTACGCGGCGCTGAACCGGGCCGCGCAGGGCTCGCTGCGCCGGCTCGCGGCCGACCCGCAGGCCCCGCGGCGCCGGGTCGTGGTGGCCGTGGACGTACCGGACGGCGCGGCCGTCGCCGACCCCGACCGCGGCCTGGACCAGGCGGCGCTGGGCGAGGTACGGATCGCGGGGCCGGTGCCGATGGCGAAGGCCGCCGCGGTGCACGTGGACTCCGACGACGCGGCCGAGGACGTCGCGGCGGCCGCCGACGCGCTGGGCGCCGCCGACCTCGGCGACGACGACGCGCGGTTCACGGTCGACGGCGCCGAGGACCACGAGCTGATGTGGTTCGGCGTACAGGAGATCCCCAACCTGATCGCGTGACGGCCGGCGGGCCCGAGGGGGCCCTGTCGGCCAGCAGGCCCGTGGGATCCCTGCCGATCTGCGGACGCGTGGGGTCCCTGCCGGCCCGCGGGCCCGTGGGACCTCCTGTCGGCCCGCGGGCCCGTGGGATCCCCTGTCGGTTCGCGGACCCGTCGGATCCCTGCCGGTCCGCGGACCCAGGGGCCCCTGCCGACCCGCGGCCCCGTGGGATCCTTAACGGCCCGCGGCCCCCTGAGACCTCCTGCCGGCCCGCAGGCCCATGGGACCCCCTGTCGGCCCGCGAACCGTCGGACCCCTGACGTCCCGCAGGCCGGTGGGCCCCCTATCGACCCGCGGCCCCGTCGGACCCCCGACGACCCGCAGGCCCATCGGATCACCGACGCCCCACGACCCCATAGGCCCCCCGACGCCCCACAGCCCCATGCCGCCCCCGCCCATGACTGGCCTGTCAGTGGTCCCGGGTACGGTTTTGGCATGGGGTCGAACGTGACGCACATCGTCTGGGACTGGAACGGCACGCTCTTTCACGACACCGACGCGGTGATGGGCGCGACCAACGCCGCCTTCGCCGAGCTCGGGCTGCCCCCGATCACCCTCGAACGCTACCGGGAGCTGTACTGCGTCCCGGTGCCGCGGTTCTACGAGCGGCTGATGGGCCGGCTTCCGACGGAGGACGAGTGGCTGGTCATGGATGAGGCGTTCCACCGGCACTATGCCACCCACCGGCCCGCCTGCGGGCTCGCCGAGGGTGCGGAGGGGCTGCTGGAGAGCTGGCAGCGGGCGGGCCGCAGCCAGTCGATCCTGAGCATGTACGGACACGACGAGCTGATGCCGCTGGTGCGCGGCTTCGGCATCGCGTCGCGCTTCGTGCGCGTGGACGGCCGTACGGGCCCCTCCGGCGGCAGCAAGAGCGAGCACATGGTGCGCCACCTCGCGGCCCTGACCGCCGGGCCCGCCGCGCCGGACGGTACGGGCCGAATAGACCCGGCGCGTACGGTCGTGATCGGTGACGCGGTCGACGACGCCGTCGCGGCCCGCCACGCCGGGGCGCACGCGGTGCTCTACACCGGCGGTTCGCACAGCCGTGCCAGTCTGGCGGCCGCGGGGGTGCCGGTGGTGGACACCCTCGCGGAGGCGGTGGAGGCGGCCCAGGACATCGCCGCGTAGCCGTACGCCGTACGCCGGTCGGGCCCGCGGCCAGGCCCGGTCCGTGAGTCCCGCCCCGCGAGCCGCGGCCGGTACCCCTACGTGACCGGCGCCTTCGTCCGCAGCACCGCGATGAACTCGCGCATCCAGCCGGAGTGGTCCGGCCAGGCGCGGGAGGAGACCAGCGTGCCGTCGACGACGACCTCGGCGTCGCGGAAGGTGGCGCCCGCGCCCTGCATGTCCATTTCGAGGGCGGGGTAGGCGGTGACGCGGCGCCCGTTGAGTCCGCCGATGGCGGCGGTCAGCAGCGGGCCGTGGCAGATCTGGGCGACCGGCTTGTCCGCGTCGAAGAAGGACTTCACCAGCTTGCGCAGCTCGGGGTCGTTGCGCAGATACTCGGGCGCCCGCCCGCCGGGCACCACGAGGGCCGCGTACTGCCCCGGGTCCACCTCGGAGAAGGCCAGGTCGGCGGGCCAGGTGTAGCCGGGCTTCTCGGTGTAGGTGTCGAATCCCGGTTCGAAGTCGTGCACGACCAGGCGCAGCGTCTTGCGGGCGGGCGCCGCGATGTGCACGTCGTAGCCCTCCTCGCGCAGCCGCTGGTAGGGGTAGAGGACCTCCAGGGACTCCGCCGCGTCGCCGGTCACGATCAGGATCTTGGCGGCCATGCCGTCCACCTCCGCTGGGTTGCGTGACCCGCGCGGGCGTGCTGTTCATCACATTCGCGCGCGGATCGACCGCTCCTCGGTGTCCCGCTCAACGTCCTCCGGATCGCCGTGCTTGCCAAGCCCCCGCGGGATACCGTGGGATTCCAGGGGTGGCGCCGCCGCGTCGCGTCGCTGTCCGGATCGTCAAATTTCGGCTAGTGGTTTTGTACACAGCTGGACCATGACGGCACCCGTACCGAGAGCGATAGCCTTGCATCGTGATCAGCGCGATAACCCGCGGGGGCACCGAGGCCCTCGCCCTGCGCCCGGAACAGCAAGGCGGCCGGGCGACCGCTGATCGTTGCGACCGCGGCCGTACGCCGGCTCCCTGTGGAGCCGCGCCCCACGGCCGGGTCATCGCACATCGCGGCACAGTGTCGTCTTCGACCGGACTCTTCCCCGCGCTGTGGCGGGGGAACCCTCACCGGTCGCTCCGGTGCTGTGCAGCTTCCACGGATCTCATCCACGACGTCACGCAACGGCGCGCGACAGGAGCCAGAGGACATGCAGACCAAGCTGGACGAAGCCAAGACCGAGCTGCTCGCGCGGGCCGCCCGGGTCGCTGAGAGCAGCCCGGCCGGGGGACAGGCACCGGTACAGGGCCTCGACCCGGACACCCTCCTGGGATACCTCCAGCGCTACTACCTGCACACCGCGCCGGAGGACCTCACCGGCCGTGATCCGGTGGACGTCTTCGGCGCCGCGCTCTCCCACTACCGGCTGGCCGAGAATCGCCCCCAGGGCACCGCGAACGTCCGGGTGCACACCCCGACGGTCGAGGAGAACGGCTGGACGTGCAGCCACTCCGTCGTCGAGGTCGTCACCGACGACATGCCCTTCCTCGTCGACTCGGTCACCAACGAGCTGTCGCGTCAGGGCCGCGGCATCCACGTCGTGATCCACCCGCAGGTCATCGTCCGCCGCGATGTGACCGGCAAGCTGATCGAGGTCCTCGACAACACGTGCGACGCGCACGGCACGACCGGCAAGGACAAGTCGGGCAAGGGCAAGGGCAAGGACCTGCCGCACGACGCGCTGATCGAGTCGTGGATCCATGTCGAGATCGACCGGGAGACCGACCGCGCCGACCTCAAGCAGATCACCAAGGATCTGCTGCGCGTCCTGTCCGACGTGCGCGAGGCCGTCGAGGACTGGGAGAAGATGCGCGACGCCGCGCTGCGCATCGCCGATGAGCTGCCCACCGAGCCGACCGCCGACGACCTGCGCGACCAGGAGGTCGACGAGGCCCGCGAGCTGCTGCGCTGGCTGGCCGCCGACCACTTCACGTTCCTCGGTTACCGCGAGTACGAGCTGACCTCGGCCCCCGGCGAGACCGGCGACGAGGAGGATGTGCTGACCGCCGTGGCCGGCACCGGCCTGGGCATCCTGCGCTCCGACCCCGCGCACAGCGAGGGCGACGACGGCCACCCCGTCTCCCCGTCCTTCAACCGGCTCCCCAAGGACGCGCGCGCCAAGGCCCGCGAGCACCGGCTGCTGATCCTGACCAAGGCCAACAGCCGCTCCACCGTGCACCGCCCCTCGTACCTCGACTACGTGGGCGTGAAGAAGTTCGACGCGGACGGCAACGTCATCGGCGAGCGCCGGTTCCTGGGCCTGTTCTCCTCGGCCGCGTACACCGAGTCCGTACGCCGGGTGCCGGTCATCCGCCGCAAGGTCGCCGAGGTCCTGGACGCGGCGGGCTTCACCGCCAACAGCCACGACGGCCGCGACCTGCTGCAGATCCTGGAGACGTACCCGCGCGACGAGCTGTTCCAGACGCCCGTCGACCGGCTGCAGTCCATCGTCACCAGCGTCCTGTACCTCCAGGAGCGCCGCCGGCTGCGGCTGTACCTGCGCCAGGACGAGTACGGGCGCTACTACTCCGCGCTGGTCTACCTGCCGCGCGACCGCTACACCACCGCCGTACGGCTGCGGCTGATCGACATCCTCAAGGAGGAACTGGGCGGCATCAGCGTCGACTTCACCGCCTGGAACACCGAGTCGATCCTCTCCCGGCTGCACTTCGTCGTCCGCGTCCAGCCCGGCGCGACGCTGCCGGACCTCACCGACGCGGACGCCGAGCGCATCGAGGCGCGCCTGGTCGAGGCCGCCCGGTCCTGGGCCGACGGCTTCGCGGAGGCGCTGACCGCCGAGGTCGGCGAGGAGAAGGCAGCCGAGCTGCTGCGCCGCTACAACCACGCCTTCCCCGAGGGCTACAAGGCCGACAACCCGCCGCGCAGCGCGGTCGCCGACCTCCAGCACCTGGAGAAGCTGGACGCGGCGGCCGGCAGAGACTTCGAGGTCAGCCTGTACGAGCCGGTCGGCGCGGGCCCCGACGAGCGCCGCTTCAAGATCTACCGGACCGGTGAGCCGGTCTCGCTGTCCAAGGTCCTGCCGCTGCTGAACCGTCTCGGCGTCGAGGTCGTCGACGAGCGCCCGCACGAGCTGCGCTGCACCGACGGCACCACCGCCTGGGTCTACGACTTCGGGCTGCGCATCCCCGAGCGGATGAACGGCGACGACGCGCGCGAGCGGTTCCAGGACACCTTCACGGCGGTGTGGACCGGCCGCGCGGAGAGCGACAACTTCAACAAGCTGGTGCTGCGGGCCGGCCTGAACTGGCGCCAGGCGATGGTGCTGCGCGCGTACGCCAAGTACCTGCGGCAGGCCGGTTCGACGTTCAGCCAGACGTACATGGAGGACACCCTCTCCAACAACGTCCACACCACCCGGCTGCTGGTCAGCCTCTTCGAGGCGCGGATGTCGCCGGAGCGGCAGCGGGCCGGCACCGAGCTGACCGACGGGCTGCTGGAGGAGCTGGACGGCGCGCTGGACCAGGTCGCGAGCCTGGACGAGGACCGCATCCTGCGCTCGTTCCTGACCGTGATCAAGGCGACGCTGCGCACCAACCACTACCAGAAGAACAGCGACGGCGAGCCGCACGCCTACCTGTCGATGAAGCTCGACCCGCAGGCCATCCCGGACCTGCCGGCGCCGCGCCCGGCGTACGAGATCTGGGTGTACTCGCCGCGCGTCGAGGGCGTCCACCTGCGCTTCGGCAAGGTCGCGCGCGGTGGTCTGCGCTGGTCGGACCGGCGGGAGGACTTCCGTACGGAGGTGCTCGGCCTGGTCAAGGCGCAGATGGTCAAGAACACCGTCATCGTGCCGGTGGGCGCCAAGGGCGGCTTCGTCGGCAAGCGGCTGCCGGACCCGTCGGTGGACCGCGACGCGTGGCTGGCCGAGGGCATCGCCTGCTACAAGACGTTCATCTCCGGTCTGCTGGACATCACCGACAACCTGGTCGGCGGCGAGGTCGTGCACCCGGCGGACGTCGTACGGCACGACGAGGACGACACCTACCTCGTCGTCGCGGCCGACAAGGGCACCGCGACGTTCTCCGACATCGCCAACGAGGTGGCCGAGTCGTACGGCTTCTGGCTCGGCGACGCGTTCGCGTCCGGCGGCAGCGCCGGCTACGACCACAAGGGCATGGGCATCACCGCCCGCGGCGCCTGGGAGTCGGTCAAGCGGCACTTCCGCGAGCTGGGCGTCAACACCCAGACCGAGGACTTCACCGTCGTGGGTGTCGGCGACATGTCCGGTGACGTGTTCGGCAACGGCATGCTGCTCAGCGAGCACATCCGGCTGGTCGCCGCGTTCGACCACCGGCACATCTTCCTGGACCCGAACCCGGACGCGGCCACCTCGTACGCCGAGCGCCGCCGGCTGTTCGAGCTGCCGCGCTCCTCGTGGGCGGACTACGACACGAGCCTGCTGTCGCAGGGCGGCGGCGTCCACCCCCGTACCGCCAAGTCCATCCCGATCAACGCGCAGGTGCGGGCCGCCCTCGGCCTTGAGGCGGGTGTCAAGAAGATGACTCCCACCGACCTGATGCGCGCCATCCTCCGGGCGCCGGTGGACCTGCTGTGGAACGGCGGCATCGGTACGTACGTGAAGTCGTCGGCCGAGTCGCACGCGGACGTGGGCGACAAGTCCAACGACGCCATCCGCGTCAACGGCGAGGACCTGCGGGTGAAGGTCGTCGGCGAGGGCGGCAACCTGGGCCTGACCCAGCTCGGCCGGATCGAGTTCGACCGCAACGGCGGCAAGATCAATACCGACGCGATCGACAACAGCGCCGGTGTGGACACCTCCGACCACGAGGTGAACATCAAGATCCTGCTCAACTCGGTCGTCGCGGACGGTGACCTGACGGTCAAGCAGCGCAACAAGCTGCTGGCCGAAATGACCGACGAGGTCGGCTCGCTGGTGCTGCGCAACAACTACGCGCAGAACACCGCCCTCGCGCTCGCCCAGGCGCAGTGCGCCAGCATGCTCCCCGCCCAGGCGCGCTTCATCCGCCGCCTGGAGCGCGACGGGCACCTGGACCGGGCGCTGGAGTTCCTGCCCAGCAACCAGCAGATCAAGGAGCGGCTGAACGCCGGGCGCGGCCTGACCCAGCCCGAGACCGCCGTACTCCTCGCGTACACGAAGATCACGGTCTCCGACGCGCTGATCCAGACCGGGCTGCCGGACGACCCGTACCTCCAGCACCTGCTGCACGCCTACTTCCCCAGCGCCCTGCGCGAGAAGTTCGCCGAGCAGGTCGACGCCCACGCGCTGCGCCGCGAGATCGTCACGACGGTGCTGGTCAACGACACCGTCAACTCCGGCGGTACGAGCTTCCTGCACCGTATGCGGGAAGAGACCGGCGCCTCGCTCGAAGAGGTCGTACGGGCGCACACCGCGGCCCGCGCGATCTTCGGGCTCGGGACGGTCTGGGACGACGTCGAGGCGCTGGACAACACCGTCGCCGCCGACGTGCAGACCCGCATCCGGCTGCACTCGCGGCGACTGGTGGAGCGCGGCACCCGCTGGCTGCTCAACAACCGCCCGCAGCCGCTGGAGCTGTCGGAGACCATCGACTTCTTCGCGGACCGGGTGGCCGGCGTCTGGGCCGAACTGCCGAAGCTGCTGCGCGGCGGCGACCTGGAGTGGCACCAGCGCATCCTGGACGAGCTGACCGAGGCCGGCGTGCCGATGGAGCTGGCCACCCGGGTCGCCGGGTTCTCCTCGGCCTTCCCGGCGCTGGACATCGTGGCCATCGCGGACCGTACGGGCAAGGAGCCGCTGGCCGTCGCGGAGGTCTACTACGACCTCGGTGACCGGCTGCGCATCAACCAGCTCCTGGACCGCATCCTGGAGCTGCCGCGCAACGACCGCTGGCAGTCGATGGCCCGCGCCTCCATCCGCGAGGACCTCTTCGCCGCGCACGCGGCGCTGACCAGCGACGTCCTGTCGGTGGGCAGCGACTCCGCCACGCCGGAGGAGCGGTTCAAGGCGTGGGAGGAGAAGAACGCGGCCATCCTCGGACGCGCCCGCACGACACTGGAGGAGATCCACGGGTCGGAGGGCTTCGACCTGGCGAACCTCTCGGTCGCCATGCGGACGATGCGGACGCTGCTGCGTACGCACAGCTGACGCGCACCATGCCGTGACGGCGGCGCGGTCCGGTTCCTGCCGGGCCGCGCCGCCGTCGTTTGTCCAGGTGCCGTGCCTGCTTGTACCCGGCGCCCTACTTGGCGGACTTCTCGTACGCCGTGACGACCTCGTCCGTCGGGCCGTCCATGACCAGTTCGCCCTTCTCCAGCCACAGCACCCGGTCGCAGGTGTCGCGGATCGCCGTGTTGTTGTGGCTGACCAGGAAGACCGTGCCGGCTTCCGCGCGGAGTTCGCGGATACGGGCCTCGGAACGCTTCTGGAAGGCGCGGTCGCCCGTCGCCAGCGCCTCGTCGATCATCAGGACGTCGTGGCTCTTCGCCGCGGCGATGGAGAAGCGCAGCCGGGCCGCCATGCCGGAGGAGTACGTACGCATCGGCAGCGAGACGAAATCGCCCTTCTCGTTGATGCCGGAGAACTCCACGATGTCCGGGTAGCGGTCGCGGATCTCCTGGCGGGACATGCCCATGGCGAGCCCGCCGAGGACGACGTTGCGCTCGCCGGTCAGGTCGTTCATCAGGGCGGCGTTCACGCCCAGCAGGGACGGCTGGCCGTGGGTGTAGACCCGGCCCGCGGCGGGCGGGAGCAGCCCGGCCACGGCGCGCAGCAGCGTGGACTTCCCGGACCCGTTGGAACCGATCAGGCCGATCGCCTCCCCCTTGTGGGCGACGAAGGTGACGCCTTTGACGGCGTGCACCTCGCGCACCCTGGTGGAGGGCTTGCGGCGGACGATGCGCTGCAGGGCCGCGGTGGCGCTGCCCTTGCCGCTGCCGCCGCCGTGCACCTTGTAGACGATGTGGACGTTGTCGCAGATGACGGTGGGGGTGCGGTCGTCGGCGGTGCCGTATTCGGGTACGGAGGAGGGCGCGGGTTCGGATGCGGGGGCGGGCGGGTGCTTCACGGTGGTCTCAGCCACGGCCGTACTCCTCCTCCGCCTTCCAGAAGAAGACGTATCCGGCGACGCCCGCCAACAGGGCCCAGCCCAGGGCCAGCGGCCACACGTGCGGCGGCAGGTCCTGCGCACGCACCGTGTCGATCAGGGCGTAGCGCATCAGGTCGATGTAGATCAGGGCGGGATTGCAGTTCAGGGCGACCGAGACGATGTGCGGCGCGCTACCGGTGAACGCGGAGAGGTTGTAGAAGACGCCGGATACGTACATCCAGGTACGCAGCACGAACGGCATCAACTGCGCGGTGTCCGTGGTCTTCGCGCCGACCCGGGCCATGACCAGGGCCAGCCCGGTGTTGAAGACCGACTGGAGCAGCAGCGCGGGGATCATCAGCAGCCAGTGCCACGTCAGCGGCACGCCGCAGATCAGCACGATGGCCGCCAGCACCCCCATGGAGAACAGGAGTTGCTGGAGCTGGACGAGGGTGTACGCGATCGGCAGCGCGGCCCGCGGGAAGTGCAGGGCACGGACCAGGCCGAGACTGCCGGACACGGCACGGGTACCGGCCAGGACCGTGGACTGGGTGAAGGTGAAGACGAAGATGCCGGTGCACAGGAACGGGATGAAGTTCGGGATGCCGCGGCTGGTGTGCAGCAGCACACCGAAGATCAAGTAGTAGACGCCCGCGTTGAGCAGCGGGGTCACCACCTGCCAGAGCTGCCCCAGGCGCGCCGTGGTGTACGTGGCGGTCAGCCGCGCCGTGGCGAAGGCCGCGATGAAGTGCCGGCGCGCCCACAGGCGGCGGGTGTACTCCCGCAGCGGGGGCCGAGCGCCGCTGACGGTCAGCCCGTGCCGCTCGGCCAGTGCGCGTAGGCAGGGGTCGGGCGGGAGGGCGGTCGGGATCGCGGGTGGGGTTGTCGAGGGTCGGTGCGGTGGGGCGAGGGTTTGGGGTGAGGGGCTGGACATGGGGCTTGGTCGCTTCCGGGAGGCGGGAGGCGGGAGGTAGGAGGCGGGGTGAGGGGAGGGGGGTGGGGCGGGGGGG
>NZ_LGCW01000068.1:0-13525 GCF_001279365.1 Streptomyces sp. NRRL F-5755
CCAGTACCGGGAAGACCCTCCGCCTTGCGATCGCACGCACCAGACGCCGCGCGGCCCGCCCTACGGGCGAACGACGGGAATTTGACGACAGGACCTAGGCGACGCGGTGCAGCCGTTCTACAGTGAACTCCAGTGTGAGCTTCAACGTTGGTCACCTGGCCCCAGCCCCTGGTCGGGCCCGTGCACGCGCCTTGAGTTCAGGCGCCCACGCACCTCCCGCCGGCGGCAGGGCAACTCCCGCAGTCCTGACACCCCGGCGGTCGAGGACCGGCCGGTCGGCGGTTCAGGGGGAGCGAGCCGCCGGCCGGGAACGGTCGGGATTGCGGGCTCCGTCCCCCGCCCGGGCCCTCAACTCCCCGGCGCGGGCGTGACCTTGGTGAGATACGCGTGCACGACGACATTGGCGGTGTAGGCGTCCCGCTCCCGGTCGTAGGCGCCCGCGCAGGTGATCAGGCGCAGTTCCGCGCGCCCCGGCACATGCGCGCCGTAGACCTTCCGCGGCGCGAACCGCCGCCGGTCGTAGATCTTCACGTCCTCGACCGTGAACCGGGCGGTGCCGCCGTCGGCCCTGCGCACGTCCACCGGCTGCCCCGGCTTGAGGCTGCCGAGGCGGTGGAAGACCGCACGCCGGTCGGCCGTGTCGACATGGCCGACCAGCACGGCGGCGCCCGCCGTGCCCGGCTGCGGCCCCTTGGCGTACCAGCCGACGAGCCCGGGGGTGCGGTACGGCGGCGCGTCCACCGCGCCGGTCGCGTCCAGCCCGGTCTGCACCACACCGGCCCGTACGCCCAGGGCGCCGATCGCCACCTCGGCGGGGCGGCCCTCCGGCGAGGTGGCCAGCGGGGCGTGCGCTGTGGGCAGGTCCTGTCCGAGCGGGCGGCCGACGGCTGCCACGTCGCCGGTCGTCGGCCCCTTCGCCAGGGCGTCACCGTCGGTCAGGTCTCGCCCCCACAGCCACAGGCCCAGCAGCAGCGCCGCCCAGGCCACGCCTGCAGCCATCCGGCCGTGTCCCGGTCCGTGCGGGGGGCGGCGGCTCGCCACCGGGTGGTCGTCATCCGGCATCGCCATCGTCCGATCCCTTGCGCCGGCGCCGCATCCGCAGCACCTGTCCGGTGAGCGCGAGCGCCGCGCCCCCTGCCAGCACCAGTCCCACCGCGTATATGCCGTCGCCCTCATGGCTCGCGGCCGTCCGTACGGCCGCCGTCCGCACCAGCGCGGCGCGTGACTCCTGCGCGGGCGGCGCGGCCCGGTGCCCGGCGGCGGGGTGCGCGGCCGCACCGCCGCCTCCGGCCCGTACAGGCGCGGACGGCGAGGCGGGCCGCTCCGCGGAGGTCCCGGATTCCGGGGCGGCGAGCGGCGCGGCCACGAGATCCCCGCCGCCTTCCGCCGCCTCGTCCCCCGTGGTGCGCGCCGGAGCCGGTACGACTTCGAAGGTGCCCACGGCCCGCGCGTCCTCGCCGTCGCACCGGACGGAGACGGTGTACGCGCCGGGGTCAGCGGTGGAGCGCACCCGCGCGTCGCCCACCAGCCCCGCGGCGACCCGAGCCAGCGGCACCGCGTCGACAAAGGCGTCCGAGGTGGCGCTGCCCGTACGCCCCGTGCAGCCGGTGACCTGGAGGGCCGTGTCGGTGCCCGGCGCGACGGCCGAGGGAGTGACCGCGACCGCACCGGCCGCGGCGCCCGGCGCCCGGGCCGCGGACGCGAGCGCGGGCCCCGGAGAGAGCACCGTGACCGCGAGGGCGGCACAGAGAGTGAATCCCGGTGAGCGCATGGTGAACCTCCGAACACTTCCGAAGGTCCGCCCGGGGGGCGGATTCCGCATCCGGTGGGGGCCGTGAATGCGCCGTTCGGGTGAGCGGCCGGGGCCCGGCGGGGGCCGGACCCGGGCCGTGCCCGGCTACACCAGGTCGACGAGGTCCGCGATGGAGTCCACGACCCGCGACGGCCGGAACGGGTGCCGCTCGATGTCGTTCTTGCCGGTCAGCCCGGTGAGCACCAGGAACGTCTCCATGCCCGCCTCCAGCCCGGCCAGCACGTCGGTGTCCATCCGGTCGCCGATCATCGCGGAGGTCTCGCTGTGCGCGCCGATGACGTTCAGGCCGTGCCGCATCATCAGCGGGTTGGGCTTGCCGACGAAGTACGGCTCGACGCCCGTCGCCTTGGTGATCAGCGCGGCCACCGAGCCGGTCGCGGGCAGCGCGCCGTCCGCCGAGGGCCCGGTCTCGTCCGGGTTGGTGGCGATGAACCGGGCGCCGGCGTTGATCAGCCGGATGGCCTTGGTGAGCGCCTCGAAGCTGTAGGTACGGGTCTCGCCGAGCACCACGTAGTCGGGCTCGTGGTCGGTGAGCACGTACCCGATGTCGTGCAGCGCGGTGGTCAGGCCCGCCTCGCCGATGACGTACGCGGTGCCGGACGGCCGCTGCTCGTCCAGGAACTGGGCGGTGGCCAGCGCGGAGGTCCAGATGGACTCCCAGGGCACGTCCAGGCCGATCCGGCTGAGCCGGGCGTGCAGGTCGCGCGGGGTGTAGATGGAGTTGTTGGTCAGGACGAGGAAGGGCTTGCCCGATTCGCGCAGCCGCTTGATGAAGGCGTCCGCGCCGGGCACCGGGATGCCCTCGTGCATCAGCACCCCGTCCATGTCCGTCAGCCATGACTCGATCGGCTTGCGCTCTGCCACTGCCGGTCTCCCGCCGTGCGTGTCTGCCAGGGGCGCCGGCCCCGTACGCCCCGCCCGTCACCCCGGGTGACCTGCGTCTCGTACGTACGGCCGACGCCCCCAGCGTAAGTCAGCCGGCGTGATCTTGACCCCACCGAGCGCCCGGCGCCCCGGTCAGCTGCCCGTGGCCTCCTTCCAGGCGTCCAGGTAGGCGGACAGGTTCTTGTCGATGTCGTGCCAGTCCGGGCGGAAGACCTCGACGCCTTGCATGATCCGGGCGAGTTCGGTGGCGTTGCGGTCGGTGGGCTTGATGTCCGTGCGGGCGGCGAAGCCGCCGCCGACCGCGGAGACCTGGCGCTGTACCTCGGGTGAGAGGAGGTGGTCGAGGAACTTCCTGGCCTGTGCCGCGTGCGGGGCGTTCTTGACCAGGCCGGCCGCGTACGGGAGCGCGAAGGTGGACGGCTTGGCGCCGGGCCGGGCGGCGGGGAAGAAGATGCCCTGGTTCGGCATGGACTTCATGTTGGCGTAGTTCATCTGCACGTCGCCGTTGGCGACGAGGAGTTCTCCCTTGTCGGTCTTGGGGGCGAGCTGGCCGGTGGAGGAGGCCGGGCCGACGTTGTTGGCCTGGAGTTTCTTGAGGAAGTCCATGGCCGGGCCCTGCCCGCCGAAGTCGTGCAGGGCCTGGACGACGACGGCGGTGCCGTCCCCGGCGACGCCCGGTGTGGAGTACTGGAGCTTGTTCTTGAAGCGGGCGTCCGTCAGGTCCTGCCAGGTGCGGGGCGGCTCCTTGAGCTGCTTCTTGTTGTAGATGAAGCAGAAGTAGTTGTTGACGACGGCGGTCCACCTGCCGTCCGGGTCCTTGTCCGCGGCGGCGACCTGTTCGGAGCCCTGGGGGCGGTAGGTCTCCAGCAGGCCCTTGCCGACGGCCTGCTGGATGAACGGGGGCAGGGTGACGACGATGTCGGCCTTGGTGTTCGCCTTCTCGCGGGCCAGCCGCTGTACGGCGGCGCCGGACCCGCTCTCGACCAGGTTGATCTTGATGCCGGTCTTCTTCTCGTAGTCCTTGAAGACCCGGTCGTAGAAGCCGTCGCCCCGCTCGCCGCGCAGGCCGTCGGCGCTGTAGACGGTGATCTCCTTGGCGTCGGCGTCGGCGCGGGAGGCGCCGCCGCAGCCGGTCAGGGCGGCGGCGAGGAGCAGAGTGCCGCAGAGGGCGGCGGTCGGCTTGAGGGGGGTGCGCATGGCGTGGCGTCACTCCTTGATGGAGGGGCGGGGCGGGGTGCGTCAGCGGTACGAGGCTTTGGTGCGGATGCGGGAGACGGCGAGCAGGACGAGCAGCGTGGCGGCCATCAGTGCCACCGCGAGCGCGGCGCCCGCGAACAGCGCGCCCCGGTCGGTGGTGGCGAAGACCCGTACCGGCAGCGGCAGCCAGTCCGGCGGATAGATCATCATCGTGGCGCTCAGCTCGCCCATGGACAGGGCGAAGCACAGGCCCGCGGCGGCGGTCAGGGACGGCAGCAGGAGGGGCAGTTTCACGCGCCACAGGACGTGGGCGGGGCGCGCGCCGAGGCTGGCGGCGCTCTGTTCGTACGCCGGGTCCAGACGGGTCAGCGCGGCCGTGACGGACTGGTGGGCGAACGCGGTGACCAGGACCGTGTGCGCGATGACGACGATCTGCGGGGTGCCGTTCAGCAGCAGCGGCGGCTGCGAGAAGGCGACCAGCAGCGACAGGCCGACGACGACGGACGGCACCGCGACCGGCAGCATGAAGAGCGTGTCGAGCACCTTGCGGGCGCGGGGCCGCAGCCGTTGCGCGGCCAGCGCGGCCCAGGTGCCGGCGGCCAGCGCGAGCAGGCTCGCGGTGACGGCCGTGACCAAACTGGTGACCAGCGCCCGCAGGGAGTCGCCCTGGGCGATGTCCCGGTAGTGCGCGAGCGTGGGGCCGGACGGCAGCGCGCCGCTCCAGTTGCTCGCGAAGGACGCCGCGACGATCACCAGCAGCGGCAGCGCGAAGAGCGGCAGGAACAGGACGAGGAACAGGGCCCAGACGGCCCGGCGGGTGCCCTTGCTATGCACGAGCACGGTGCCCGTCACCTCCCGTGGACGGCGTACGCGCCCCGCCCGCCCGTGCGGCCACGGTCCGGTACAGGGCGTAAAGGGCCAGGGACAGCACGATGTTGACGACGGCGACGACGCACGCCCCCGTGTAGTCGCCGTCGAGGATGGCCTTCGTGTAGACGAGCACCGGCAGGGTGACCACGTCCTTGGCGCCGGTGAACAGCACGATCCCGAACTCGTTGAGCGTCAGCACCAGGACGAGGGCCCCGCCCGCCGCGAGCGACGGCAGCGCCTCGGGCCAGATCACCTTCCGTACGACCCGGGCCGGCCGGGCGCCGAGCGAGGCGGCGGCCTCCAGCTGTCCGGTTTCTACCTGGGAGAAGGCGGCGAGCAGCGGGCGCAGCACGAAGGGCGTGAAGTAGGTGATCTCGGCGAGCAGCACGCCCCAGGGGGTGCGCAGGAAGTCGAAGGGTCCGCTCGCGGCGCCGGTGGCGTCCGTCCACAGGCCGTTGGCGAGCCCGGCCGTTCCGTAGACGAAGAGCAGCGCGAGGGTGATCAGGAAGGACGGGAAGGCGAGGAAGACGTCGATGAAGCGGCTGAGCGCCCGGCTGCCGGGGAACGGCACGAACGCGATCACCAGGGCGAGGGCGAAGCCGAGCAGCAGGCAGCCGGCGGTCGCGCCGAGGGAGAGCAGCACGGTGTTCCCGAGCGCGTCCCGGAAGGACGCTTCGGCGAAGACCTGTGCGTACGGGGCGGTGGACGGCGGGCCGCCCTCGTCCTGCCTGAAGGACTGCCGTACGACCAGGGCCAGCGGGTAGAGGAAGACGAGCCCGAGGGCGAGGAGCGGTGGCAGGGCCCAGAGGGCCGACGAGGCCCGCCGCTGACCGCCTTCGTGCCGCGCACCGGCCGGTCGGTGCCCCTCTCCGGCCGTCCGGTGCCGCTCTCCGGCCGTCCGCGGCGCGAGCGTGTCCGGGCTACTCATCGTCCCTGCTCCTCGCTCCGGCCGGGAGCAGCACCGCGTCCTCGGCGGCGAAGTGCAGGACGACGTCGCTGCCCGGCTCCGGTGTGGTCCGCAGTTCGCGCAGGTCGGCCATGACGCGGTGCCCGGCCACGTCCGCGTACACCCGGTGCGTCGCGCCGCGCCACTGCACCTCGGTGACGTGGCCGTGCAGCGCGTTGGGGCCGTCGCCGAGGCCGACCAGGTGCGGGCGTACGCAGAGCGTGGCGGACGCGCCGGGTGCGGCGCCCTCGGCGGGCGTGACGGTCAGCCGGGTGCCGGCGAAGTCGGCGGTGCCGTCCGGGCCCGCGGTCACCGGCAGGAGGTTGGCGTTGCCGACGAAGGAGGCGGTGAACTCGGTGCGCGGACGCCGGTAGAGGTCCTGCGGGGTGCCGCAGTCGCGCAGCCGCGCGCGGTCCATGACGGCGATCCGGTCCGCCAGCGTCAGCGCCTCCACCTGGTCGTGGGTGACGTACAGGATCGACACGTCGGGCAACTCTCGGTGCAGGCGCGCCAGTTCGGCGAGCATGCCGGAGCGCAGCCGGGCGTCGAGAGCCGACAGCGGCTCGTCCAGGAGGAGCACGCCGGGGCGGATGGCCAGCGCCCGCGCGATGGCGACCCGCTGCTGCTGCCCGCCGGACAGTTCGCGCGGGTAGCGCCGGGCGTACGCGGCCATGCCGGTCATCTCCAGCACCTCGGCCACCCGGGCCGCGGTCCCGGCGCGCGATGTGGTGCGCCCGCGCCGCGCCTTGAGGCCGAAGGCGACGTTGTCCTCGACGCGCAGGTGCGGGAAGAGGGCGTACTGCTGGACGACCATGCCGATGCCGCGCCGGTACGGCGGCAGCCCGGTCACGTCCCGGCCGCCGATCAGCACCCGCCCGGCACACGGCCGGACGAATCCGGCGACCGCCCGCAGCGCGGTGGTCTTGCCCGACCCGGAGGGGCCGAGCAGCGCCATCACCTCGCCCGGTTCGACGGTCAGGTCGAAGGAGTCCAGGACGACGTGCTCGCCGTACGCGACGGAGACGTTGTCGAAGCGGATGCCGGATGGGGTGGTGGGGGCGGGGCGGATCGTTTCGGCGGGCGCGCTCATGAGGGCCGCTCCCACCGCGGGCCGCCGAGCAGGGCGGGCAGCTCGGCCACCGAACCGAGGACGTGGGTGGCGCCCGCCGTGCGCAGCGCCGCCCCGTCGTGGGCGCCGGTCAGCACCCCGGCGACGACGGAGGCGCCCGCGCGGCGCCCGGAGAGCATGTCGTACGAGGTGTCCCCGGCCACCGCGACCTGCCGTACGGAGTCGGCGGCGCCGGTACGCAGCAGCGCCGTCAGCACCAGGTCCGGGTACGGGCGTCCGCGCCCGCCCGCGTCGGCCGGGCACAGGGTCAGCGCCGCCAGGTCCCGCCAGCCGAGCGCGTCCAGGATCGCGTCCTGGGTGACCCGGGCGAAGCCGGTGGTCAGCACGACCGTGCGGCCCGCGTCCCGCAGGGCCTCGATGGCCTCCCGGGCACCGGGCACGGGCGCGATCCGCCCGCCGTCGACCAGTTCCCCGTACGCCTCCTCGAAGGCGGCGTTGGCGCGGCGGGCCCGCTGCTCGTCCCCGTAGAGGTGCCGGAAGACGGAGATCTTGGACTCGCCCATGGTGGCGCGGACGTACGCCAGCTGCTCGGCGTGCTCGGCACTGCCCGGTGCGACGCCGAGCCGCCGCGCCGCGGCGCCGAACGCCTGCTCCACCAGCCCGCCGTCGGCGACCGTGGTCCCCGCCATGTCGAGGACGACGAGGGAAACCGGCGCGTCCTCCGGGTCATTGCTGTTCACGGCCCTCACCAGCCCAGCCCGTTCGCGGTGTCCTCGGCCAGCGCCGGGGAGCAGGTCATGCCGCGTCCGCCGGGCCCGGTGACCAGCCAGACACCGTCCCGTACCCGCTGCCGGTGCACGACGCGGGAAGGGTCGGTGCACTGCGCGTACACCCCGGCCCAGCGGCGGCGCACGGCGGGCAGCGGGCGGCCGAGCAGCGTCTCGACGACCGAGGTCAGGTGCTCGTACGGGTCCTCCACCACGTCGAACCCGAAGGGCGTGGCGTATTCGTGGGTGTCGCCGATCGTCAGGCCGCCGTCGGCGCGCTGCACCATCAGCAGCTGCATCCGGTGCTCGGCGGCGACCGGCGGCTGGGGCTGCGCGGCGGCCAGCGCGTCCAGCTCCGGTCCGGCGTAGGCCGGGTAGTAGCGGAAGCTGTCCGCGTCGGCGACGGAGGTGGTCAGGGTCTCGCCGAGCGGTGCGGTCTGCATCATCTGGAGCCGGACGCGGCGCACCGGCAGGCCGGGGGCCAGCTCCCGCACCAGGCCGCCGAGCCAGGCGCCGGTGCACAGCACCACCGCGTCGCCTTCGTGCAGGTCGCCGTGGTCGTCGCGGACGGCCCGCTCGCCGACGACGTCGCGTACCTCGCGCCCGCCGAGGAAGGTGTAGCGCCCGGACGCCGCCAGGGCCTCCCGCAGTGCCCGCTGGGCGGTGCGCGGCTCGACCGCGGCGTCCCGCTCGCACCAGAGCGCTCCGGCGAACTCCCCGCGCAGCGCGGGGTTGAGGGCCCGGACCTCATCGGCGCCGAGCAGCTTGTACCCGCGGGACGCGGCGTCGGGACGGCGTACGGCGGCCTCGGCGACGGCGTGCTCGGCCGCGTCGCGTACGACGGTGAGCGAACCGTTCGGCCGGAATCCGAGACCGGGGACCCGCTCTCCGATGTCCTCCCACAGCTCGCGGGCCCGCAGCGCGGTGTCCAGCTCCGCGCCGCCGGCCCGGCCGCCGACCCAGACCAGCCCAAAATTGCGCACCGAGGCCCCGCGCGCCTCGGCCTCCCGCTCGATGTGCACGACCTCGTGGCCGCGCCCGACCGCTTCCCAGGCGTGCATGGTCCCCAGCACCCCGGCTCCGACAACTATGACTCGCATGCCCGGAACGGTCGTGGGGGCGGGTGGCGCCCGGCGGTCCGGCAGGGGACGGGGCGGTGAACGGGGTCGCAAGTTTGGCCTAGACCCGTTATCTTCCCGTGATCAAGAAGGCGGGCTGCCGCCTTTCGGGAGATCAGCCGCCCAGATGGGTCGTGAAGGAGAACCGGTCCCCCCGGTAGAGCGAACGCACCCGCTCCAGCGGCAGGCCGCGGGTGTCGCGGGACAGGCGGTGGATGAGGAGCATCGGCAGGGCGCCGGGAGTGCCGATCAGCAGGGCTTCGCGCGGGGTGGCCAGTACGGTTTCCAGGCGCTCGTCCGCGTCCCCGAAGCCGATGCCCAGGCGCTCGTGGAGATAGGCGTAGAAGGAGGAGTCGGGCTCGAACTCCGCGTCCAGGCGCGGCACCCGGGCCACGGCGACGTACGTGCTCTCCAGGCCGACCCGTTCGTCGTCCGCAAGCAGCACCCGCTCCATGTGCCAGACCTCGTCGCCTACTTGCAGGCCCAGTTCGCCGGCCAGCTTCTCCGGCGCGGGGAAGCGGTCCAGTCCGACCAGATGGCGGCCCGGACGGCGGCCCTGTTTCCGTACGCCCTCGGTGTAACTCGCCAGCGACAGCGGCTGTTCCAGCTTCGGGCCCGCGACGACGGTGCCGCGGCCCAGGCGCCGCAGCCGTCCCTCCAGGTGGAGTTCGCGGAGCGCCTGGCGCAGCGTCTCCCGGGACACCTCGAAGCGCAGGGCCAGTTCGCGTTCGGTCGGCAGCGCCTCGCCCTCGCCCAGCTCGGCGAGCAGCGTCTCCAATTGGACCTTCGCCGCGTAGTACTTGGGGATGCGTCCGTGCTCGGGGATGCCGGAGCGGATCGGTGCGCCAGGTTCCTGGCCGTTCGGGTAGTCCACCGGGCGATCCTCGCACCCCCGGTGCGGCCGGAGGTTACGCGTTGCCTACGGGGAGGGGGCTCGCGGGTGTCCTGCTCGGCGCGCGGGTGGAGTGCCGGTCGGCGCGCGGGCGGAGTCTTGATGGGCGCGCGTGGAGTACTGATCGGCGCGCGGCCGGTGTTCTGCTCAGCGCCGCCGGAGTCGGCGGGCCGCCGCCAGGAGGAGGGCGCCGGCGGCCAGGAGCACCAGGGCGACGGCGCCGATACGGGTGACGGCGGCGGCTCCGGTGTCCGCGAGGTGGGGCGGGCGGGCCGCGCGGCCGGCCGGGCGAGCGGCTGGGCGGTCCGTACGGTCAGCCGTGCGGTCCGCCCCGTTCGCCGCCGGGGACCACTCGGCCGCCGTACGTACCTCCGCCCGGTGTCCTGGGGTCTCGGCGGCGGTCGCGGACGGGCACGCAAACGACACGGCGGCCAGCAGCGCGGCCGGGACGGCGGCGCGCGTCAGCACGCGGGACGGGCGCACGGGCATGACGGACCTCCCTGCTCGCCCGGCGCGGACGGGCGGCCCGGCGCCGGGGCGGTCGGACGGGGACACGGGCGGGAACGGGGCGTGGACGGGAAGGGGCTGTCGGCGGGAACGGGGGCTTGGACGGGGACGCGGGCTTGGTCGGGGACGCGGGCTTGGACGGGGACGCGGGCTTGGACGGGGACGCGGGCTTGGACGGGGACGCGGGCGATCCGAACGGACCGGGCCGTTCGTGGCGCGCCGCTCGTCGCGGCCCGACCCGGGCCGGACCGTTCGTATCTCGTATGACCGGTCGTTCCCGGACCTTGCCACGGGCGTGCGCCGCCCGGGCCCCGACGCCCCGGTACGCGCCTCCGATCGCCCGAATGCCGCGCGTTCAGCGCAGCCCCCGGACGCCGGAAGCCCCTGCCTCAGCGCAGTTCCGCCGCCGCTCCGCCCCCGAACGGCGTCCCCGGCGCGCCGAACAGCGGCGCGAGGACGAGGTGCGCCGCGCCGTCCGCCACCGCCTGCGCGCCCCCTTCGGCCACGGCCACGGGGATCGCGGGCGTACCGCCGTCGCCCCGGATGCGGGCCTGTTCGGTCAGCGCCTCGGCCACGCCGCGTACATACGTGCCGGGGCGCGCCAGTACCGTACGGCCGCCGAGCAGCACCCGGTCGATGTCGAGCAGTTCCACCAGGTTGGCCGCGGCCACGCCCAGGATGCGGGCCGCTTCGGCGGGCTCGCCGCGCGCCGCCCTGTCGAGGCACAGCGCCTCGACGCAGCCGCGCTTGCCGCACCCGCAGCGCGGGCCGTCCAGTTGCAGCACCTGGTGCCCGAACTCCCCCGCGCCGGTCCTGGCCCCCCGGTACAGCACGCCGCCGAGCACCAGGCCCGCGCCCAGCCCCGTACCCAGATGGAGGTACGCGAACGAGCCGCGCCCGTCCGGCTCGCGCCGGGCCAGGCCGAGGGCGGCGGCGTTGGTGTCCTTGTCCAGGACGACGGGCAGGCCGAGGTGTTCGGCGAGCGCGTCGCGCAGCGGAAAGCCGTCCCAGTCCGGGAATCCGGTGACCCGGCGCAGCACCCCGTCCGTGTGGTCCAGCGGCCCGGGACTGGCGGCGCCGATGCCCAGGACGCGCGGCGAACGGGCCTCGTCCGGGAGCGCCGCGAGTTGTCCGGCCACCGTGTCCAGCACGGCGGGCGCGCCCGCACCGAGGTCGAGCGGGGCGGTCCGCGCGGCGACGGTGCGGCCCGCAAGGTCGGTGAGGACGGCGGTCAGCTCGTCGCGGTCCAGATGCAGCCCGATCGCGTACCGGGCCTCGGGCACCAGGCGCAGCACCGTGGGCGGCTTGCCGCCGGTGGAGGCGCGCCGGCCCGCCTCGGCGACCAGCCCGGCCACCCGCAGCCGGGCGAGGATCTTGCTGACGGCCTGCGGCGTCAGTCCGGTGTGCGCGGCCAGCTCCAGCCGGCTGACGCCCGCCGGTCCCGCCGCCCGCAGCAGCCCCAGCACCAGCGCGGTGTTGTGGCCGCGCAGGGCGGGCAGCCCGGCTCCGCCGCCGGGAGCTCCGGCTCCGCCCGGTGGCACGGAAGCCGGTGCGGCAGCGCGTTCGGTGGCGTGCGCGGCGACACGTTCTTCGGAGTCGTGGCTGGTCACCCGTCCATTGTCCGCATTGCTTGCACTTTGGCAACAGCGTTGCTTAAGTGGGACGCATGAACGACTCTCCCGGCACCCCCCTGCGCGTCGGCCTGATCGGCTACGGTCTCGCCGGCTCGGTCTTCCACGCCCCGCTGATCGCCGCCACCGGCGGCCTGACGCTGGACACCGTCTCCACCAGCAGCCCGGACCGGCAGGCGCAGGCCCGCGCCGAGCACCCCCGGGTCCGTACGGTCGCCACCCCCGACGAGGTACTGGCCCGCGCCGGCGAACTGGACCTGGTCGTCATCGCCTCCCCCAACAAGACCCACGTCCCGCTCGCCACCGCGGCGCTGGAGGCCGGACTGCCGGCGGTCGTCGACAAGCCGCTCTCCGGGACGGCCGCCGAGGCGGAGCGGCTGGCCGGCCTCGCGGACGACCGCGGCCTGCTGCTCTCCGTCTTCCAGAACCGCCGCTGGGACAACGACTTCCGCACGGTGCACCGGCTGATCACCGAGGGCGCGCTCGGCGACGTCCTGCGCTTCGAGTCGCGCTTCGAACGCTGGCGGCCGAAGCCGAAGGGCGGCTGGCGCGAGTCCGGCGACCCGGCCGAGATCGGCGGGCTGCTGTACGACCTGGGCAGCCACGTCGCCGACCAGGCGCTCGCCCTCTTCGGGCCGGTCACCCACGTCTACGCCGAGTCCGACGTGCGCCGCCCGGGCGCCGAGGCCGACGACGACACGTTCCTCGCGCTCACCCACGCGAACGGCGTCCGCTCACACCTGTGGGTGAGCGCGACCACCGCCCAGCTCGGGCCGCGCTTCCGGGTGCTGGGCAGCCGGGCCGGTTACGTGAAGTACGGCCTGGACCCGCAGGAAGCGGCGCTGCGCGAGGGCCGGCGGCCGGGCGGGGACCCGGCCGGCTGGGGCACCGAACCCGAGGCGTCGTGGGGCCGGATCGGCGCCGGGGAGTCCCCGCTGACCGGCGGCGGCGATCCCGTACCGACCCTGCCCGGCGACTACCCCGCGTACTACGCCGCCGTCGCGGAGGCCCTGCGTACCGGCGGCCGGCCGCCGGTGAGCGCCCGGGAAGCGGCGGCCACGCTGCGCGTGCTGGAAGCGGCGAAGACATCGGCGGCCGAGGGCCGCACGGTCCGGATCGAGGAGTCGGCATGAACGGCATGAATGGCACGGGTGTGCTGAACGGTACGGACGAGCGGGAGGCGGCGCGCCACCAGGTCCGCGAACTGGAGGAGCAGGAACGCCGCCTGGTCCTAGACCGCTTCGGCAACGAGGACGCGTGGCGGCTCGGCTGCCTGCTGACGGACCTGGCGCGCGAGCGCGGCGCGGCCGTGACGGTGGACATCCGGCGCGGCGGGCAGCAGCTGTTCCACTGCGCGCTGCCCGGTACGTCGGCGGACAACGACGCGTGGATCGAGCGCAAGTGCCGCGTCGTGGAGCGGTACGCGGAGTCGTCGTACCTGGTCGGCGCCCGGTTCCGCGCCAAGGGCCGGACGTTCGAGGAATCGTCCCGCCTCGACCCGGACCGCTACGCCGCGCACGGCGGCGCCTTCCCCGTACGGCTGCGCGGTACGGGAGTCGTCGGCACGGTCGCCGTCTCCGGTCTCCCCCAGGGCGACGACCACGCGCTGGTGGTCGACGCCCTGGGGCGCTACATCGAGCAGCAGCCGGAGGGCTGACGGGGCGTCAGTCCGAGCGGCGCCGGGAGCGGATGATCAGCACGAGCACCACACCGCTGATGACGGCGGCCACCGCCGCCCCGATGAACAACGGATCCCGGAACCCGCTCCCACTGTCCGCCAGCTGATCCCCACCATCGGTGGGGGCGGGGCTGGGCAGGGGGGTGTGGGAG
>NZ_LGCW01000069.1:0-13076 GCF_001279365.1 Streptomyces sp. NRRL F-5755
GCCGCCACCGACGACAAGGGCGTCAAGAACTACGACATCCTGCGCGACGGTACGAAGGTCGCCACCGTCGAGAAGCTGGCCTACACCGACTCCGGCCTGACCAAGGGCACCGACTACACCTACACCGTCGTCGCCCGCGACACCGCCGACCAGACCGGCCCCGCCAGCGCCGCCACGACCGTACGCACCACCGGCGGCGGCCAGCAGCCCGTGGACGCGGTCAAGCTGGGCTACTTCACCGAGTGGGGCGTCTACGACCGCAACTACCACGTGAAGAACCTGGTCACCTCCGGCTCCGCAAGCAAGCTGACGCACATCAACTACGCGTTCGGCAACGTCCAGGGCGGCCGGTGCACCGTCGGTGACGCCTACGCGGCCACCGACAAGGCGTACACCGCCGACCAGAGCGTGGACGGCGTCGCCGACACCTGGGACCAGCCGCTGCGCGGCAACTTCAACCAGCTCAAGAAGCTCAAGGCGAAGTACCCGAACATCAAGATCCTGTGGTCCTTCGGCGGCTGGACCTGGTCCGGCGGCTTCACCGACGCCGTCAAGAACCCGGCGGCCTTCGCCGACTCCTGCTACCAGCTGGTCAACGACGCCCGCTGGGCCGGCCTCTTCGACGGCATCGACCTGGACTGGGAGTACCCCAACGCCTGCGGCCTGACCTGCGACACCAGCGGCCCGGCGGCCTTCAGCAACATGATGAAGGCGATGCGCGACAAGTTCGGCAAGCAGCTGGTCACCGCCGCGATCACCGCCGACGGCTCGGACGGCGGCAAGATCGACGCGGCGGACTACGGCGGCGGCTCGCAGTACGCCGACTGGTACAACGTCATGACGTACGACTTCTTCGGCGCCTGGGACAAGACCGGGCCCACCGCCCCCCACTCGCCCCTGACGTCCTACCCCGGCATCCCGAAGCAGGGCTTCAACACCGACGCGGCCCTGCAGAAGCTCAAGGCCAAGGGCGTGCCCGCGAAGAAGCTGCTGATCGGCATCGGCTTCTACGGACGCGGCTGGACCGGCGTCACCCAGGACGCCCCCGGCGGCACCGCCACCGGCCCGGCCCCCGGCAAGTACGAGGCCGGCATCGAGGACTACAAGATCCTCAAGGCGAGCTGCCCGTCCACCGGCACCGTCGCCGGCACCGCCTACGCCCGGTGCGGCAGCAACTGGTGGAGCTATGACACGCCCGCCACGATCAACGGCAAGATGAACTACGCCAAGCAGCAGGGCCTGGGCGGCGCGTTCTTCTGGGAGTTCAGCGGTGACACGGCCGACGGCGAACTGATGACCGCGATCGACAGCGGCCTGAAGTAACCCGGCCACACCCCCGGACCGGCCGGGGAGGCGGCGTCGCCCCCGCCTTCCCGGCCTTCGGCCTGCGGGGAAAACGGGTTATGCCACGTTAACCCTCTGCCCCGGAGGCGCCGCCTCCAGCCAAGCCAGGAAGCCCGTCAGTGCGTCCTCGCTCATCGCCAGCTCCAGCCTCGTACCGCGGTGGCGGCAGGCGAGCACGACGGAGTCGGAGAGCAGGGCGAGTTCCTCCTCGCCCTGGGGGGTGCGGCGCTGGAGGACCTCGATGGAGAAGCGTTCCAGGACGCGGCGGGGGCGGGGCGCGTACGAGAAGACGCGGAACCACTCGACCCGGTCACCGTTGTAGCGCGCGACGCCGTAGATCCAGCCCTTGCCGCTGGGCTCGGCCTCTTCCTCGGGCACGTTCCAGCGCAGACTGCAGTCGAACGTGCCGCCGGAGCGCTGGATGAGCCGTCGCCGTAGTCCGAAGACGAAGAGCCCCAGCAGCACCAGCACGACGACCGCGCCGCTCACAAGCAGAGCGAGGACCATCCGAACCGACCTCCTCGCCTCGATGGGTCACCCCCGGCGCCGGTCGGGCGCAGGGGAACAAATCGCACCTGCATTGCCTCAGCCGCGGGCCGCCCTGGAAGATTCCAGCGCAGCCCGCGGCTGAGGGACGTGCCTCGTCGGTGGTGGGCCTCAGTGGACGCCCGCCACCGCACGCAGCCGGACATCGGCGCGGCGCTCGGCGGCCGCGTCGGCCTCCGACTTCGCCCGCTCCAAGGCCCGCTCCGCGCGCTGGACATCGATCTCGTCCGACAGCTCGGCGATCTCCGCGAGCAGAGACAGCTTGTTGTCGGCGAACGAGATGAAGCCGCCGTGCACGGCGGCGACGACGGTGCCGTCCCCGTCCTCGCCGGTCGTACGGATCGTCACCGGGCCGGACTCCAGCACGCCGAGCAGCGGCTGGTGCCCCGGCATGACGCCGATGTCGCCCGACGAGGTGCGCGCGACGACCAGGCTGGCCTCGCCCGACCAGACCTGACGGTCGGCGGCGACCAACTCGACGTGCAGCTCAGCCACGATGGCTCCTCGGGTCTCCACCTGCCGGGTGCGGCAGATGTTGGGTCAAATACTAGTGGTCGTGACGACCGGGGGCGGCCAGGGCCGCCCCCGGAACGCGGCCGGGCCTCAGGAGACGCCCAGCTCCTTGGCGTTCGCCTTCAGGTCCTCAAGGCCACCGCACATGAAGAACGCCTGCTCGGGGAAGTGGTCGTACTCACCGTCGCAGATCGCGTTGAACGCGGCGATGGACTCGTCCAGCGACACGTCCGAGCCGTCCACACCGGTGAACTGCTTCGCCACGTGGGTGTTCTGCGACAGGAAGCGCTCGACACGACGGGCACGGTGGACAACGAGCTTGTCCTCCTCGCCCAGCTCGTCGATACCGAGGATCGCGATGATGTCCTGCAGGTCCTTGTACTTCTGCAGGATCGTCTTGACCCGCGAGGCGCAGTCGTAGTGGTCCTGCGAGATGTAGCGCGGGTCCAGGATGCGGGACGTCGAGTCCAGCGGGTCCACCGCCGGGTAGATGCCCTTCTCCGAGATCGGACGCGAGAGAACGGTGGTCGCGTCCAGGTGGGCGAAGGTGGTGGCCGGCGCCGGGTCGGTCAGGTCGTCCGCGGGGACGTAGATCGCCTGCATCGAGGTGATCGAGTGACCGCGGGTCGAGGTGATGCGCTCCTGGAGGAGACCCATCTCGTCCGCCAGGTTCGGCTGGTAACCCACCGCGGAGGGCATGCGGCCCAGCAGGGTGGACACCTCGGAACCCGCCTGGGTGTACCGGAAGATGTTGTCGATGAAGAAGAGGACGTCCTGCTTCTGGACGTCACGGAAGTACTCCGCCATCGTCAGACCGGCCAGCGCGACCCGCAGACGGGTGCCCGGGGGCTCGTCCATCTGGCCGAAGACCAGCGCGGTCTTGTCGATGACGCCGGAGTCCGTCATCTCCTCGATGAGGTCGTTGCCCTCACGGGTGCGCTCACCGACACCGGCGAACACCGACACACCGTCGTGGTTGTTGGCCACGCGGTAGATCATTTCCTGGATGAGGACGGTCTTGCCGACGCCCGCGCCGCCGAACAGACCGATCTTGCCGCCCTTGACGTACGGGGTCAGCAGGTCGATGACCTTGACGCCGGTCTCGAACATCTCGGTCTTGGACTCGAGCTGGTCGAAGTTCGGGGCCTTGCGGTGGATCGGCCAGCGCTCGTTGACCTCGACCGTGGACGGGTCCACGTTCAGGATCTCGCCGAGGGTGTTGAACACCTTGCCCTTGGTGACGTCACCGACCGGGACGGTGATGCCCGCACCCGTGTCGGTCACCGGGGCCTGGCGGACCAGACCGTCGGTGGGCTGCATGGAGATGGCGCGGACCATGCCGTCACCGAGGTGCTGGGCGACCTCGAGCGTCAGCGTCTTGGTCTTGCCGTCCTCGGCCGGGTCGGCCACGTCGACGGTCAGCGCGTTGTAGATGTCCGGCATCGCGTCGACGGGGAACTCCACGTCGACGACCGGGCCGATGACCCGCGCGACGCGGCCCGTCGCCGTGGCCGTCTCAACAGTGGTGGTCATAGTTGTCAGTCACTCCCCGCGGTCGCGTCGGCCAGTGCGCTCGCGCCACCGACGATCTCGCTGATTTCCTGGGTGATTTCGGCCTGGCGGGCCGCGTTGGCAAGCCGCGAGAGCGACTTGATGAGTTCTTCCGCGTTGTCGGTCGCCGACTTCATCGCACGCCGGGTGGCGGCGTGCTTGGAGGCGGCGGCCTGCAGCAGCGCGTTGTAGATACGCGACTCGACGTACCGCGGCAGCAGCGCGTCCAGCACGTCCTCGGCCGACGGCTCGAAGTCGAACAGCGGCAGGATCTCGCCCTTGGACGACGCCTGCGCCTCCTCGGCCGTCTTTTCGAGGCTGAGCGGCAGCAGCCGGTCGTCGACCGGCGTCTGCGTCATCATCGACACGAACTCGGTGTAGACGATGTGCAGCTCGTCCACGCCGCCCTCGGCGGTGTCCTGCTGGACAGCGGCGATCAGCGGCCCGGCGACGGCCTTGGCGTCCGCGTACGTCGGGCTGTCGGTGAAGCCGGTCCACGACTCCGTGACCTTGCGCTCACGGAAGCCGTAGTACGAGACACCCTTGCGGCCGACGATGTAGGTGTCGACCTCCTTGCCCTCGCCCCGGAGCCGCTCGGTGAGCTGCTCGGCGGCCTTGATGGCGTTGGAGGAGTAGCCGCCGGCCAGACCGCGGTCGCTCGTGATGAGCAGCACCGCGGCCCGCGTGGGGTTCTCCGCCTCGGTCGTCAGGGCGTGCTTGGTGTTCGAACCGGTGGCAACCGCCGTCACCGCGCGGGTCAGCTCACTCGCGTACGGCGTCGATGCCGCCACCTGGCGCTGCGCCTTGACGATGCGCGAGGCGGCGATCATCTCCATCGCCTTGGTGATCTTCTTGGTCGCGGTGACGGAGCGGATGCGACGCTTGTAGACCCGGAGCTTGGCTCCCATGGATCAGGTCCCTTCCGTCGTCACTTGGCGGTGCCGACCGGTGCGTCCTCACCGAGAAGCTTGCCGTCCGAGGTCTCGAACTGCTGCTTGAAGGCGGTGACGGTGTCGGCGAGCGCCTGGAGGGTGTCGTCGGACATCTTGGCGCCCTCGGCGATGGAGGTGAGCAGCTCCTTCTTCTCGCGGCCCATCCAGTCCAGGAGCTCGCGCTCGAAGCGGCGGATGTCCGCGACCGGGACGTCGTCCATGTGGCCGTTGGTGCCGGCCCAGATGGAGACGACCTGCTCCTCGACCGGGTACGGCGCGTACTGGCCCTGCTTGAGCAGCTCGGTCATGCGCTGACCACGGGCGAGCTGCGCCTTGGACGCCGCGTCCAGGTCGGAACCGAAGGCGGCGAACGCCTCCAGCTCACGGAACTGGGCGAGGTCCACACGGAGCCGGCCGGACACCTGGCGCATGGCCTTGTGCTGGGCGGAGCCACCGACGCGGGAGACGGAGATACCGACGTTCAGCGCCGGGCGCTGGCCCGCGTTGAACAGGTCGGACTCCAGGAAGCACTGGCCGTCGGTGATGGAGATGACGTTGGTCGGGATGAACGCCGAGACGTCGTTCGCCTTGGTCTCGACGATCGGCAGACCCGTCATCGAGCCGGCGCCGAGCTCGTCGGAGAGCTTCGCGCAGCGCTCCAGCAGGCGGGAGTGCAGGTAGAAGACGTCACCCGGGTACGCCTCACGGCCCGGCGGGCGGCGCAGCAGCAGGGACACGGCGCGGTAGGCGTCGGCCTGCTTCGAGAGGTCGTCGAAGATGATCAGGACGTGCTTGCCCTGGTACATCCAGTGCTGGCCGATGGCCGAGCCGGTGTAGGGCGCCAGGTACTTGAAGCCCGCCGGGTCGGACGCCGGGGCGGCGACGATGGTCGTGTACTCCAGGGCACCGGCCTCCTCCAGCGCGCCGCGCACGGACGCGATGGTGGAACCCTTCTGGCCGACGGCGACGTAGATGCAGCGGACCTGCTTCTTCGGGTCGCCCGAGCGCCAGTTGTCGCGCTGGTTGATGATCGTGTCGACGGCCAGGGCGGTCTTGCCGGTCTGACGGTCACCGATGATCAGCTGACGCTGGCCGCGGCCGATCGGCACCATCGAGTCGACGGCCTTGTAGCCGGTCTGCATCGGCTCGTGCACCGACTTGCGGACCATGACGCCCGGAGCCTGCAGCTCCAGGGCGCGGCGGCCCTCGGACTCGATCTCGCCGAGGCCGTCGACCGGGTTGCCCAGCGGGTCGACGACGCGGCCGAGGTAGCCCTCGCCCACGGGGACGGAGAGCACCTCACCGGTGCGGCGCACCGGCTGGCCCTCCTCGATACCGCTGAACTCACCGAGGACGACCGCACCGATCTCGCGCTCTTCCAGGTTCAGCGCGAGACCGAGGGTGCCGTCCTCGAACTTCAGCAGCTCGTTCGCCATCGCCGAGGGAAGGCCCTCGACCTTCGCGATGCCGTCACCGGCCTCGCTGACCGTACCGACCTCCTCGCGCGAGGCCGCGTCCGGCTTGTACGCCTGGACGAAGTTCTCCAGCGCGTCCCGGATCTCCTCCGGCCGGATCGTGAGCTCCGCCATCTGGGTTCCCTGCTCTCCTTGTTGGGCCCGTCGTCGTTTACGGGGGCCATGCACGTCCCCCGCCGCAGGCAGGGGCGGTTGCCCCCGTGATGTCACTGCGTCCACGGCCCAACTCGGGCCGCCGTACTACTTCTTGAGTTGGTGGGTGGGTCAGCCGGCCATCCGCCGGGACGCCTCTTCGAGGCGCGCCGCGATGCTGCCGTTGATGACCTCGTCGCCGATCCGGACCTGGACGCCGCCGAGGACCTCGGGGTCCACGTCGAGGTTCAGGTGGACCTGCCGTCCGTACACCGCCGCCAGTGCCGCGCCGAGGCGCTGCCGCTGGGTGTCGCTGAGCGGGACCGCGGAGGTGACCACCGCGACCATCCGGTCCCGGCGCGCCGCGGCCAGCTTGGACAGGGCGTCCAGCCCCGCCTCCAGGCTACGGCCCCGCGGCTGTGCGACAAGCCGGACCACGATCCGCTCGGTGACCGGGTGGACCCGGCCGCCCAGCAGCGAGCGCAGCAGCTCGGCCTTGGCCGGGCCCTGTGCGGTGCGGTCGGTCAGCGCGGCGCGCAGCTCGTGCGACGAGGCGACGATCCGGCCGAACCGGAACAGCTCGTCCTCGACGTCGTCCAGGGCGCCCGCCCGCTGCGCCGCGACGAGGTCGGCGCTGTACGCCAGCTCCTCGGTCGCGTCCGCCAGGTCGCGCGAGCGCGACCAGCGGGAGCGGACCATGCCGGAGAGCAGGTCGACGGTCTCGCCGCCGACCTGGCCGCCCAGCAGACGCCCGGCCAGCTCGGCCTTGGCCTCGCCGGCCTGCGCCGGGTCGGTGAGGACCCGACGCAGCGACACCTCGCGGTCGAGCAGAGCGGTGACGGCAGCCAGCTCCTCGGCGAGCTTCGCCGCGTCGACGGCCGTATTGTCCGTCAGCGCGTCGAGCTGCTCGCGTGCGGAGGCCAGTGCCTCGCGGCTCGCTCCATTCATCGGCCGGCCTCTGCCTTCGTCGGGTCCGACGCCGCCTTGGCCTCGAGCTCGTCGAGGAAGCGGTCGATGGTCCGGCTCTGGCGGGCGTGGTCCTCAAGGGACTCGCCGACCAGCTTGCCCGCCAGCTCCGTGGCCAGCTTGCCCACGTCCTGACGCAGCGACTGCGCGGCCTGCTTGCGGTCCGCCTCGATCTGGGCGTGGCCGGCCGCGATGATCTCCTCGCGCTGCCGCTGGCCCTCGGCACGCATCTCGGCGATCAGCGTCGCTCCCTGCTCCTGCGCCTCCTGGCGCAGCCGGGCGGCCTCGTGGCGCGCGTCGGCGAGCTGGGACCGGTAGTCCTCCAGGACCTGCTGGGCTTCGGCCTGTGCGGCCTCCGCCTTCTCGATACCGCCTTCGATCTTCGCGCGGCGCTCGTCCAGAACCTTGTTGATGTTCGGGAGGAGCTTCTTGGCGAGGAAGCCGAAGACGATGAAGAAAGCGACCAGGCCGATGACCAGCTCTGGAATCGGCGGGACGAGGGGGTTCTCAGGAACCTCCGCCGCCATGTTCACCAGGGCGCTCACATCAATGCCTTCCGTCTAAGTGGCGTCGTCGGTGCGTTCCGTGATTAGGACGGGTACGCGTAGCCCATGACGATGCCGATGAGGGCGAGCGCCTCGCAGAAGGCGAAGCCCATGATCTGGTTGGTGCGGATCAGGCCGGCCGCCTCGGGCTGACGGGCCAGGGCCTGGGTGCCGTTACCGAAGATGATGCCGACGCCGACGCCGGGGCCGATGGCGGCGAGGCCGTAGCCGATCGAAGCGACGTTGCCCTTGAGGCCGGCGGCGAGTTCGAGAGTCGCGGACATGCCGTGTCTTCCTTCTCTTTCATGGACCGGTGGGGGTTGGCCACCGGACGTCTGGTGGGGACTGCTGGGGTACCTGGGGGCTCAGTGGTGCTCGGCGAGCGCGCCCTGGATGTAGTTACAGGCCAGGAGCACGAAGATGTACGCCTGAATGGCCTGGATGAAGAGCTCGAAGGCCGTCATCACGATGGTCATGAGGAACGAGACGCCCGCGTAGGCGATGCCGATGCCGTTCAGCAGGTACCAGCTGGCGACGGTGAACATCAGGATGAGCATGTGGCCCGCGAACATGTTCGCGAACAGTCGGACCGCATGCGTGAAGGGCCGGATGATCAGGTGCTGCAGCAGCTCCAGGAACATGATCAGCGGGAGGACCCAGCCGAGCGACTTGTCGTAGCCGGTGAGGTTCTTCAGACCGCCGACGAAGCCCTGTCGCTTGAATGTCAGCACGAGCCAGGTGATGTAGACCACCAGGGCCAGACCCATGGGGAACGCGATGACCGATGTCACCGGGAACTGGGCGACCGGAATGATCGACCACAGGTTCATGATCCACACGAAGAAGAACAGCGCGACCATGAAGGGGACGAACTTCTCGCCCTCCTTCTTGCCGAGCGCGTCGTAGACGAGCCCGCGGCGCACGAAGTCGTAACCCGCCTCACCGATCATCTGCAGCTTGCCGGGCACCACCTTGGCGCGGCCGAAGGCGGCCCAGAAGAACGCCACGATGATCACCGTGCTGACCAGGGCCAGCAGCATCGGCTTGTTGAACTCGTAGCCACCGATGGTGAAAAGGGGCTCGAAGACGAACGAATGAAGGCCCGGGGCCTCGAAGCCACACCCCGGGATGAAGAGGTGGCACTCCGTGTCGAGGGCGAGCATCGTTTCAGCACTCACCGCGAGCTCCTTCAGCGTGGCGCATGGGTACGGCAACCTCGTTGTGTCGGCGCGGCATTGAGCCACGGTGCGGCACTGGACTGGTCTTACGGATTGGGGGGCGGCTGATCGGCGCGGGGCCGGTCCGGATCACAGGCGTGGGCCGTGCACGCAACCGGTGCCCTGACTCGGGACCTGGAAGCTCGGCCGCCTGCGCCGACTGCGCCGCAGTTGGCACCGGACGATAGCAGGCTCTCGCATGGGCTTTTATTCCGGCCCTACGGGTCACGTCCGCGACCCCGCGGTTTCCGCCTTCTTGGACTCGGCGGATTCGGGATTCACGTAGAGAATCCTTGCCTTCATATAGCTGCGGGCCTGGAAGGCGATCCACACCAGGACCGTCGCGAGCAAGGTGAAGGCGAACGCCCTGACGTTGAAGAGCGTGGTGTCCTTGAACGCGATCATGAAGATCGCGACCGCCAGGATCTGCACGGCGTACAGCAGCAGTCCCATCATCTGGAACAGATCCGGCAGCCGCTTGGCAGTCTGCTGGAGAACCACCAGGCCGGACCCCATCAGCAGCAGCACCAGCACCGTACCGATGGCAGCACCGATCGCGCCCTGCCCGCCCGCGACCACAGCGCTGATCGCGACACCGACGGCGCCGGTGGCAAGCGAGGGCACGGAGACATTGGCAAGTAGGCGGGCGTCAGTGGACTGCATGGCGGCGCTCCGTCAGGAAAATGGGGGTGTTGTCGTCAGGGACGAGCGTAGACCCGGCCTGAGGGAGAACCTGAGGCCGAAAGACCGTCGCACTCCGGTCCTTCGGTTCTGTTGCCGGGTTTCGTGAACGGTATCACAAACTATTTGATGAGGTCTTTACCTGCTCGGTGTGCTACCCGTCACACGTGAGCGGTAATCCGCGCGTTGGAGCGAGACACCATGTCGTTCTGTCTGCTATGGGCTCCATTTGGGGTAATTTTCGAACGTCGCTCGTAGGAGCGAAAACGCGTCTCAGCGATGACTTCCGGCCTTGCGGCGGTCCGTGAAGCGCGACCGGTCACCGATCGCGGTGGCCCCGTTGATGCCCGCCGGCACCGGCTGCCGCTCCCGTTCCGGAGCCCCCTGTGCCGTCCGTTCCCCGGCCTCGCCGATCGCCGCGCTCTCCTGCGCCGCGGCGGCCACGGCCGCCGCCTGCACACTGCGCCGGTACCGCGGCGGCACCATCCACTCCATCCAGCGCGGCGCCCGCGGCGTGAACCGCGGCAGCAGCAGGAGCACCAGCCCGATCGCGCTCAGCAGCACGATGCCCATCACGACCCACACGCTCGCGTTGTTGACCGAATACGCCACCGCGCCGAAGGCGATCAGCGCCGACCAGAAGTACATGATCAGGACGGCCCGGCTGTGCGAGTGGCCGATCTCCAGCAGGCGGTGGTGCAGGTGGCCGCGGTCCGCGGCGAACGGCGACTGGCCCTTCCACGTACGGCGCACGATCGCCAGCACCAGGTCGGCGACCGGCACCGCGATGACCGTCAGCGGCAGCAGCAGCGGGATGTAGACCGGCACCATCGCGTGGGTGGCCTCACGGACACCGCCCGCCTTCAGGTTGAGCAGGTCCGGGTCCACCTGGCCGGTCACCGAGACCGCGCCGGCCGCCATGACCAGGCCGATCAGCATCGACCCCGAGTCGCCCATGAAGATCCGCGCCGGGTGCATGTTGTGCGGCAGGAAGCCCAGGCACATGCCCATCAGGACGACGGAGAACAGCGTCGCGGGCGCGGCGGCCTCGATGCCGTACCCGAACCACATCCGGTACGCGTACATGAAGAAGGCCGCGGCGGCGATGCACACCATGCCGGAGGCCAGCCCGTCCAGACCGTCCACGAAATTGACGGCGTTGATGGTGATGACGACCAGAGCGACCGTCAAAAGCGTGCCCTGCCAGGGGCTCAGCGAGACCGTGCCGATGCCCGGCACCGGAATCCACAGGATCGTCAGGCCCTGAAGGACCATCACACCGGCGGCGATCATCTGGCCGCCCAGCTTGACGAGCGCGTCCACGCCCCACTTGTCGTCCAGCACGCCCAGCACCCAGATCAGCGCCGCGCCCGACAGCAGCGCGCGCGGCTCGTTGGAGTGCTCGAAGACCGACTTGAGGTTGGTGAGGTGGGCGGCGACCAGCAGACCCGCGCACAGCCCGCCGAACATGGCGATACCGCCGAGGCGCGGGGTGGGTTCGCGGTGCACGTCGCGCGCACGGATCTCCGGCATCGCACCGGCGGCGATGGCGAATTTCCGTACCGGCCCGGTCAGCAGGTAAGTGACCGCGGCCGTGACGCACAGCGTCAGCAGGTATTCACGCACGGGCTGCCCCATTGGTATCGCTGGCCATCACAGCCACACACCATATGCGTGTCCGCCCCCTCTCCGTGCACGTAGGGGAAGACATTGCCGTTGGTCGAATGGTTGCAGGGGGCTAGGTCCGATCGGGATAAGGAGGGAAGCGCCGGACCAATGCCGCGGTCCCTGCGCGGGCCGTCGGGTCCTCCCGGACGGCCGCCGCGATCAGCGCGCCGACGTCCGCGGCCTCCTCCTCGCCCATGCCCTGGGTGGTCAGCGCGGCGGCCCCCAGCCGCAGGCCGGGACGGCGGCCGGACGGGTCGTCGGGGCACGGCAGGGCGCAGGTGTCCAGCACGATGCCCGCCGCCGCGCAACGCCCCCTGGCGGTACGGGCGTCCACGCCCAGCGGCGCCGGGTCGGCGGTGATCAGGTGGGTGTCCGTACCGCCGGTGGTGACCGGCAGCCCCTCCTCGGCCAGTGCGGCGGCCAGCGCCCGCGCGTTGGCGACCACCTGCCGGGTGTAGGCGGCGAACGCGTCGGTGGCGGCCTCGGCGAAGGCGACGGCCTTGGCGGCGACCGCGTTCATCTGGGCGCCGCCCTGCGTGAAGGGGAAGACGGCCCGGTCGATGCGCTCGGCCAGCTCGGCGCCGCACAGGATCATGCCGCCGCGGGGGCCGCGCAGCACCTTGTGGGTGGTCGCGCACACCACGTCCGCGTACGGGACCGGATTGGGCGCCATGCCCCCCGCGACCAGCCCGATGGGGTGCGCCGCGTCCGCGATGAGGTAGGCGCCCACCTCGTCGGCGATCTCGCGGAAGGCGGCGTAGTCCAGGTGCCGCGGATAGCAGATCGAGCCGCAGACGATGGCCTTCGGCCGGTGGCTGCGGGCCAGCTCCCGTACCTCGTCGTAGTCCAGCAGCCCGGTGTGCGGGTCGACGCCGTAGCCCGCGAAGTCGAACCAGCGGCCGGAGAAGTTGGCCGGCGAGCCGTGGGTGAGGTGCCCGCCGTGCGGCAGCGCCATGGCCAGGACGGCGTCGCCGGGGCGCAGCAGGGCGGCGTAGGCGGCCAGCACGGCGGACGAGCCGGAGTGGGACTGCACATTGGCGTGCTCGGCGCCGAACAGGGCCTTGGCGCGCTCCACGGCGAGCCGCTCCGCGAGGTCCACGACCTCGCAGCCGCCGTGGTGCCGGGCGCCCGGGTACCCCTCGGCGTACTTGTTGGCGAGCGGGGAGCCGAGCGCGGCCAGAACGGCCCGGGAGGCGAAGTTCTCAGCGGCGACGAGCTGCAGCCCGTCGTCCTGCCGGGCCACCTCGGCCAGCAGCACCCCCGCGACCTCGGGGTCCTGGTCCAGCAGCCCGGCGAAGTCGGGCGTCCAGGGCGGCGGCGGATCGCCGGTCTCCCCCGCCCCGCGCCCGGCGGCCGTCCGCCGGGCAGCCGTGGTCTCGCTCCGGGATGACGCGGTGGTGGCGGGCATGGCGTGCTCCGGGCCTCGTACGGGAACGTGCTCCCAATGTAGGCGCGGGGGGCCGGATGAGCGCGGTGGAGGGCGTGGGGGGTGGCAGGGGGTTATGG
>NZ_LGCW01000070.1:0-92080 GCF_001279365.1 Streptomyces sp. NRRL F-5755
TCGAACCCGGAAGCTAAGCCTTTCAGCGCCGATGGTACTGCAGGGGGGACCCTGTGGGAGAGTAGGACGCCGCCGAACAATTGTTGTGGGGAAGCCCCGCACCGTATGGTGCGGGGCTTTTCTGCGTTTAGGGTCGGTGTCATGCGCTATGACCTGATCATTTTTGACAACGACGGTGTTCTCGTCGACAGCGAGCCGATCTCCAATACGATCCTCGCCGCTTACCTCACCGAACTCGGCCACCCCACCACGTACGAGGAATCGATCCACGACTACATGGGCGCCGCGACGCACCGGGTGCACGACTTGATCAGAGAGCGGACCGGGCGCTCTCTCCCCGAGGATTTCGAGACCACACTGCACGCACGCGTCTTCGCGGCCTTCGAGCGGGAGCTGGAGCCGGTCGCCGGCGTGCCCGAGGTGCTGGGGAAGCTGGTGGCCGACGGAACCCCGTACTGCGTGGCCTCCTCCGGCAGCCATGAGCGGATCCGGGTCGGGCACCGCAGAACCGGGCTCGACCAGTGGTTCGACGACGAGCGGATCTTCAGCTCGCAGGACGTCGGCAAGGGCAAGCCGGCCCCGGACCTCTTCCTTCACGCGGCGCGCGAGATGGGTGTGGCGCCGGAGCGCTGCGCGGTGATCGAGGACAGCCCGCTCGGCGTCCGGGCCGCCGTCGCCGCCGGTATGGACGTGTACGGCTTCACCGCCATGACGCCGGCCGCCAAACTGACCGCGGCGGGCCCGGTGACCGGCCTCTTCGCACGTATGGAAGAGCTTCCGGGACTGCTCACCTAGCCATCCGGCTCCCCGGGCCCCACCCGCACACCCCGTAGGGCCCGTCCGGCCCTACCGATACGGTGACGGGCATGAGCGGCCGTGCACAGCTGATGTGGGACGAGGCAGTAACGGGCTACGACTTCGGGCCGGGGCACCCGATGGACCCGGTCCGGCTCGCGCTGACCATGCGGTTGGTGGAGGCGTACGGACTCGACCGCGGGCCCGACGCGGTCCAGGTGGTGGCCGCCAGGGCCGCCGGGATCTCCACACTGCGGCTCGTGCACCGCGAGGACTACATCGACGCCGTACGCAAGGCGTCGGCCGATCCGAAGGCCGCCGACCCGGCGTACGGCATCGGCACCGAGGATGATCCGGCGTTCGCCGGGATGCACGAGGCGTCGGCCCTGATCGCGGGGCAGTCCGTGGGCGCCGCGGAGGCGGTGTGGCGCGGCGAGGCCCTGCACGCGGTGAACTTCGCGGGCGGCCTGCACCACGCGATGCCGGGCGGCGCCGCGGGCTTCTGCATCTACAACGACGCGGCGCTGGCCGTCGCGCGGCTGCTGGAGCTGGGGGCCGAGCGCGTCGCGTACGTGGATGTGGACGTGCACCACGGGGACGGCGTCCAGGCCGCCTTCTGGGACGATCCACGGGTCCTGACGATCTCGCTGCACGAACACCCCAGGACGCTGTTCCCGCAGACCGGTTGGCCCGAGGAGACCGGCGGCGCGGCGGCCGAGGGCAGCGCGGTGAACGTGGCGCTGCCGGCCGGCACCGGTGACGAGGGCTGGCTGCGGGCCTTCCACGCGGTGGTGCCGGAGCTGCTGACCGCGTTCCGGCCCGACGTCCTGGTGACGCAGCACGGCGCGGACACCCACTTCGAGGACCCGCTCGCCCACCTGGCGGTGAGCCTGGACGCACAGCGCGCGGTGGCGGCCGCCTGCCACGATCTCGCGCACGAGACGGCCGGGGGGCGCTGGGTCGCGCTGGGCGGCGGCGGATACGCGGTGGTGGACGTCGTACCGCGCAGCTGGACGCACCTGGTGGCGATCGCGGCGGGGCGGCCGATCGAGCCCACGACCCCGGTGCCGGAGGAGTGGCGGCACGAGGTCTACCGGCGTACCCGGCAGGGGGCGCCGCCGCGGATGACGGACGGACGCGGCACCGGCTGGCGCGACTTCCACGGCGAGGGGTACGACCCGGCCGACCGCCTGGACCAGGCGGTACTGGCGACGCGGCGCGCGGTGTTCCCCGCGCACGGGCTGCTGCCGTAAAGGCCAACGGCTTCCTCGCGTACGGGCTGCTCCCGTAGGACCAACGACTTTTCCGCGTACGCGCTGCTGTCGCAGCACCAGCACCCCCGCACACGAGCCGCCGCCATAGCCACGCGTTCATCCCGAAGGGGCGTCACTTCGGGACGATGCGCCCGGATGTGTGACTACTGGGCGGTTCGGGCATGGGGCGGGAACCAGGGCGTCAGCATGGGCTTTCGTGTGGGGCTCCGGTACGGACGCGGACGCGGCGGCGGATGCCGACGCGCTGAAGGCGTATGTGGTCAGGGTGCGGCTCGCGGGGACGATCGCGACATCCCGGGAGAAGAGCCTGACGCGCTACCGCCTCTTCGCGGCCGGTGACCCGCGCGCGCTCATCGGTCTGGAGCCCGCGGCTGACTGGTCCGTGAATGAAGTGCTCCGAGTGATGGCTGAGCAGTGTGGAGTTTCGGCCGATCCCAGGCACACTTCCGGCCTCGATTCGATCGATCCGGACTGTACGCTCGCGGGGCTGGATGCCTTCGCGGACCGGCTCGCCGCGGTGGCCGCCCGGCACGCTGCGGTACTGATCGGCACCGGCCACCCGCACCGGCTGCTGGGCTTCTACGGCGGCCTGGCAGACGCTCTGTCGGCGGCGGGGTGCACCGTTCTCACCCCGGCGTATGGCCACTGTGTCGACATAGCGACCCGATTCGGGGTACGCACGTACAACCTTGACTACGTACGGGGAGTCGCGCTGATGCGCGAACCGGGCGTGCGGCGCGAGCCCGGTGAGCCGGGCGTACACACCCACTCCCCCCTCCCGGTTCGTACCGCCCTCGACGCCGTGGCAGACGCCGGCGGGCCGCTTCCCGAGCTGGTGATCGGTGACCACGGATGGGTCTGCGGAGCAGGTCAGCTGGGCTTTGAGGCCATCGGACTGGCGGATACGGACGATCCCGCGCTGTTCGTCGGACAGGCGGAGGGGCGGGTGTCCGCCGTAGTTCCGCTTGATGACGCTGTGCGGTCTGATTACTACCGACCGCTTACTCGCTATGTACTCAATCGAGCGTGTCTGTCACAGTAGGCGGCCGATCGCTGCTCCTCTTCCCCACTCGCATCACCCGCCCCTAACCTGGGGAGTGAGCGCACAGCGACGGGGAGTCACCGGAGGGGAAGCCGGTGCCCGTCATGTGCGGAAGGTTCAGGTGTGTCATGGCTGCAGACCAAAGGCCTCTGAATGAGGTCGTGTTCCTGACCGTGGCGGAAGTCGCCACGGTGATGCGAGTGTCGAAGATGACCGTGTACCGCTTGGTGCACAGCGGTCATCTGCCCGCGATCCGAGTGGGGAGGTCGTTCCGGGTCCCGGAGCAAGCGGTCCACGACTACCTCCGTGAGTCCTATGTGGGGGTGGAATCGGCCTGAGGGGCTCAAGGGGACCCTCGGATTACGCCGTAGGCTCGACGCCGGGTAGGCTGGCCCGATGTAGGTAGTGTGGGCTCGGACGCCCCGCACCGAGTGATACGAAGTGAGCGAGGGTAGTCGTGGGCTCTGTTATCAAGAAGCGGCGCAAGCGGATGGCCAAGAAGAAGCACCGCAAGCTGCTCAAGCGCACCCGTGTTCAGCGTCGCAACAAGAAGTAAGCGACCCTGATCGCGATTCCGCAGCCCCTCACCGCACCACGCGGTGGGGGGCTGCGGTGCGTTTCGGGGGCGGCTTTGCGGTGCACTCGGTGGGGCGCGGATTGCCGGCCGCCCCGGGGATAGCCGTACGGATAGCCGTACGGGCGTTACGAGGGCTCCGGATAAAGCGCGCGGAGCGGCAGAACGCACAGAGCGGGGGAGCGTGCGGGCACAAGGGCCGGGCCGGGGCGGAAAACCGGCCGACGGGACCGGCAAAGCTCGGGCCAAGGCTTGAAATGGAGCCAGCGGCAACCCGCGGTCATCACAGCGCAACAACGACCCGATAGCGTGGCGTCACAGCTCGGCTCACGCGAGGGACAAAGGGCGGGAAGGAAGGGCTGATCTTGGGAAAGGTCGTGCTCGTCACTGGAGTCGCACGGCAGCTGGGGGGCCGGTTCGTACGACGCATTCAGCGCGACCCCGACGTCGACCGGGTGATCGGAGTCGACGCCGTAGCGCCCGAGCACCATTTGGGCGGGGCAGATTTCCTCAAGGCCGACATCAGGCATCCGGCCATTGCCAAAGTGCTGGCGGAGACCAATGTGGACACTGTGGTCCACATGGACATCAACGGCACGCCGCTCGGCGGGCGCGGCGGCCGCGGCAGCCGGGCGATGGTCAAGGAGACCAACGTCATCGGCACCATGCAGCTGCTCGGCGCCTGTCAGAAGGCGCCGCACGTCAAACGGCTGGTGGTGAAGTCCAGCAGCAGCGTGTACGGCTCCGCGCCCCGCGACCCGGCCGTCTTCACCGAGACCACGCCGCCGAAGTCGCTGCCCAGCGGCGGCTTCGCCAAGGACGCCGTCGAGGTCGAGGGCTATGTACGCGGCTTCGCCCGGCGCCGCCCGGACGTCGCGGTGTGCGTGCTGCGCTTCGCCAACATCCTCGGGGCGTGCGCCGACTCGCCGCTCGCCGAGTACTTCTCGCTGCCGGTGCTCCCCACCGTCCTGGGCTATGACCCGCGGCTGCAGTTCGTCCACGAGGACGACGCGATCGAGGCGCTGCGCATGGCCTCCGGCAAGCCCCGCCGCGGCACGCTCAACAGCGGCACCTTCAACATCGCGGGAGACGGCGCGCTGCTGCTCTCCCAGTGCTCCCGGCGGCTCGGCCGCCCCACGCTGCCGCTGTTCCTGCCGACCGTCACCTGGGCCGGCACCGCGCTGCGCTCCCTCGGCATCACCGACTTCTCGCCGGAGCAGATCCGGATGCTCACACACGGCCGGGTCGTCCAGACGACCCAGATGCGCGAGACACTGGGGTTTCACCCGAAATACACGACGGCGGAGACCTTCGCGGAATTCGCCCGCAGTCGTGGGCCCGGGCTGCTGCCGCCCGAGGTCCTCGCCCGTACCGTCGACCGGCTCGCCGCCGTGCTGCCCGCACGCAGCGGCCCGACCCTGTGAGGAGTTCACCCACGATGGCGGACGCCAAGGTCATTCCCTTCGGCGAGGAGCCCCGGTCGCGCAGAAAGATCAAGCGGCCGGGCCGTGGAGGCCGCCGTACGGCGCTGGCGCCCGTACCGGAACCGCGGCGGCAGGAGACGCCGGAGCAGCCGGCCGGGGCGGCGGGGGCGTCCCTGGAGCAGCGCATCGCCGGGGGGCTGCGCTTCCTGCGCCGGCGGCTCACCGGTGAGTACGAGGTCGACGACTTCGGGTACGACGAGGAGCTCACCGACCAGGTTCTGATGTCGGTGCTGCGGCCGCTGTACGAGAAGTACTTCCGGGTCGAGGTGAAGGGGATCGAGAACATCCCCGCCGACGGCGGCGCGCTGATCGTCGCCAACCACTCCGGGACGCTGCCGCTGGACGGGCTGATGCTCCAGGTCGCGGTGCACGACCACCACCCGGCCGACCGGCATCTGCGGCTGCTCGCGGCCGACCTGGTCTTCGTCCTGCCGGTGATCAACGAGCTGGCGCGCAAGGCCGGGCACACGCTCGCCTGCGCGGAGGACGCGCAGCGGCTGCTGGAGCGCGGCGAGGTCGTCGGGGTGATGCCGGAGGGCTTCAAGGGCATCGGCAAGCCGTTCGGGGACCGCTACAAGCTCCAGCGGTTCGGACGCGGCGGGTTCGTGTCCACCGCGCTGCGGGCCGGGGTGCCGATCGTGCCGTGCTCGATCGTGGGCGCCGAGGAGATCTACCCGAAGATCGGGGACGCCAAGACGGTGGCGCGGCTGCTGGGCTTCCCGTACTTCCCGCTGACGCCGACCTTCCCGTGGTTCGGTCCGCTGGGGCTGGTGCCGCTGCCGACGAAGTGGACGATCCAGTTCGGGGAGCCGATCCCGACGGACGGGTATCCGGCGGAGGCGGCGGACGACCCGATGCTGATGTTCAACCTGACGGACCAGGTACGGGAGACGATCCAGCACACGCTCTACAAGCTGCTGGTGCAGCGGCGGTCGGTGTTCTTCTGACCTGACGCTTCTTGCCGAGGCCCGGCGGTACGGAAGGGCCTGTCGGTACGCGCGACGCCCCGGCGCCGTGTGGTGGCACCGGGGCGTCGCGCGGCGGACCGCAGCGGGCGGGGTCAGCCCAGCGGGTTCTTGCCGTCCAGGCCGATGTCCGGCAGCAGGCCGGGGAGCAGCGGCGGGATCGTGACGTCGGGCTCCTGCGGCGTCTCCTTGCCGTCGCCCTTGCCGTCCGGGGCGGGGGTGCCGGTGTCGGCGGGCGGGTCGAGCAGGCCGCCCGTGCTGCCGCCGAGCAGTCCGTCGTCCTTGCGGGACGGGGACGAGGACGGACGGTGCCGCGGGGCCTGCGAGCCGTCGGCCCGGCCGGACGAGGTGGAACTCTCCCCGGGCGGCGACGGGCGGTCCGTACGGCTCTGGGAGGCGCCGCCGCGCGCGGGGGCCTGGGGGGCGTTCTCGCGGTGGCTCTCGCCGCCCGGGTGCTTGGGCAGCAGCGAGCGCAGCGGCCCGACCTCTTCGTCTATGGCGTCGAAGACCGAGCTGACCTCGTCGCGCACGTCCATCAGCTGGGCCGGGAGGCGGTCGCGCAGCCGGCTCCAGCTGTCGCGGTGCGTCTTGGTGAAGGAGTTGAGCGTCTGGATCGGGCCGAGGGAGCCGTCGCGTTCGTACGCCTCGTGGAGAAGGCGGTGGCCTTCGCCGGCGTCCTGGGTGACGCCCGAGAGGGCCTTGCGCACCTCGGCCAGGGCCTCGTGGTCGAGGTCGCCGATGCGGTCGCGCTCCAGGAGGCGGTGGGCCTCGAACATGCGGGTGGACGCCTGGTCGAGGAAGAGGCGGCCGCGCTCGGACTCGTCGTCCGCCATGCCCAGTTTCAGGTCCTCCATGCCGCGCTTGAGGCCGTAGAGGGAGTCGCCCGGGAGGGCGTCGGAGCTGGCGGCGGCGACGCCGCTGAAGGCGCCGGCGGCGACGCCCACCGTCAGGCCGCCCGCGGCGAGTCCCTTGGACAGCCGGGAGCGCGGGCGCAGCCTGCCCAGGGACTTGGCCGCGCGGTGTGCGCCGCGGGCGCGCTGCTGGGGCACCCGGCCGTCGTCCTCGGCGAAGGCCGCCTCCATGGCCGCGATGAGCTGGGCCCGGTGAACGGTCTTGACCTCGGGGTCCATCTCGGGCCTGGGGAGTTCGCCGAGGGTGCCGGCGACCGCCAGCAGCCTTGCTTCTCCGCACGCTTCCGCCGGTGTGCCGGCCTCGTCCTCGGCCGCCTCGCCCGGGAGGACCTGCTCCTCCAGGGCTTGGGCGAAGGCGTTGGCCCGCCGGTGCACCGATACGTTCGCGATCACGGGCGGCACCTCCTCTCGTCATCCCGCTCGACTCCCCGGACTGGCTTGACTATCCAGACTGGCCGGAAGGTTGCACGACAGGCTCGCGTCCACCCGATCGAGTGAGAGGGCGCGGGCATGACGTGCACCGCAGGGAGTCTGCATTCCGCACAACGAGCGCCGCGGCACTTGGGTTACGCACTCACGATGATCTGACCGAACGGTCACGAACGATCACCGGCAGTCAGAATCGCGGCCATCCGCACCGGGCGTGTCAGCGGGCGGGGCGGGGATTGCCGGAGAAGTCCGGGCGTCAATATCGATCCAGGAGATTCAGGCGATCGGGGCGGCGCCCCACGCGTTAGTCCTGGCGTGGGACGGAGTGGACGGCCCGGGACGGCGAGGCAGGCGAAGACGCAGGTGGGAGCGGGTACGGCGGCGAGAAGGGACCGGGGTGCGGCGGGTGGCGCCCGCGGCCGCCCGGTGCGGTGCCGCGGCGGTCAGCGGGCGTCGTCCGGGAGCAGTCGCGCCAGGGTCCGTACGGCGCGGTACTGCAGCGTCTTGATCGCGCCCTCGTTCTTCCCCATGACGCGCGCGGTCTCGGCGACCGACAGGCCCTGGAGGAAGCGCAGCGTCACACACTCCTGCTGCTGCGGGTTGAGTTTGCGGACCGCCTCCAGCAGTGCCGCGTTGGACAGCGATTCCAGGACCGAGTCCTCGGGGCTGCGCTCGACCTCGTTGGCGTCGAGCATCTCGCCGGTGGTCACCTCCAGCCGGAAGCGCGACGACTTGAAGTGGTCGGCGACCAGGTTGCGGGCGATCGTGACCAGCCAGGCGCCGAAGTCGCGGCCCTGCCAGGTGAAGGTGCCGATACGGCGCAGGGCGCGCAGGAACGTCTCGCTGGTCAGGTCCTCGGCCGTGGCCCGTCCGCCCACCCGGTAGTAGATGTAGCGGTAGACCGTGTCGGCGTACTGGTCGTAGAGCCGGCCGAAGGCTTCGGCCTCGCCGGCCTGGGCGCGCTCGACGAGGTCCATCATGCGACGGCTGTCGCTGTCGGCGGGACGCCGGGCGCTGGGCGTGGCGGCACCGCGGCGGGTTCTGCCGCCGGTCTTGCCGACCGTGGTGGTGCTTCCGTCGGCCAGGGCGTAGCAGGGTCCGGCGGGGGTGGCTGTGGCGAATGCGGGGACGGCGATCGCGGTGGGGACAAAACTGCGCAGGTGGTCGACGAGCGTCGTACGCAGCGTAGCCAGGCCCGAGGCGTCAACCCCGACGTGTGGGTACACGGGACTCCCAGAGGCAGAGCTTCCATCACGTGCAGTGCGGGACCGTTCACCCGTCGTAGGGACGCGTGGGTACCGGTTTGCGTCTGAGGAGAATAACGCTTCGTACAGGCAGCGCTACACCCAGTTGCTCAAATCATCGATTACTTCTGGTCCGTTACGAGTTCATGCCCGTTCAAGTATCGATTCCTGAGCAAATATTGATCAGAAAGGAACGTGATCTGCCTGGTTGCGGGGCGTCTTGTGGCGGACCGACGGCAACGTGACTGCCGGGGACGGGCTGGGGGTAGGCAACAGGGATTGGCCGGGCCGGGCGCCCCGGGGAGCACCGGACACGGCCCGTGACCGGCCGCCGGCCGGTGCGGCGGGCCTCAGTCGCGGTCGGGTGCGGCTGTCAGCCAGGCGGTGTACCACGCGTGGAATTCCGGCCCCGGCGCCAGATTGGGCCAGACCTCCAGATCGTCGTACCAGATGCGCCCGCGCTGCTCCCCGGTGACGACGAGACGCGCGAATCCGCCGCAGCCCGTCTCGGCCAGGGCGAGCGTCCCGGTCACCATCCCGGCGGCGTCGAACCGCCGGCCGGGTTGGGCGTGCCACCTCTCGGTGAACCGGAAGGGCGTCGCGAGCGCGCCGGGCCTGCGGTCGCGCTCGCGGATGTCGTCCGCCGCCCAGTCGTCCGGCGGGCCCGGGTAGGCGGTGGGCCCGGTCAGGGGGAAGAGGCCGTGGAGCGGTCCGGCGCCGCCGCCGGCGACCCGGAGGAGGAAGTCGCGGTACGACTGCGGCAGCTCGACGCCGTGCAGTGCCTCGAACGCGTGCAGTTCGGCGGCGGGCAGTGGTGGTGCAAGCCGGTAGCGGTGCTGGTCGGCGCCGGTGCGGGTGAGCCCGGGGTCACGGCGGGCCAAGTCCGCCACGCGGGACCGGACCGCGCCCAGGTCCCAGGACGCCGTACCGCCGGAGTCCGCCGCCACAGGGCGGAACCGCCTCAGCGACGCCGCCGCTGCAACGCCACCGCCGCAGCCGCACCCCCCGCGAGCGCCCCCACCCCCGCCGCCGCAGGGATGCCGATCTTGACCGCCTTGCGGCCGGTCCGGTAGTCGCGCAGGCGCCAGCCCTGTTCGCGGGCGTGCTTGCGCAGCCGGCCGTCGGGGTTGACCGCGTACGGGTGGCCGACCAGGGACAACATCGGGATGTCGTTGGCGGAGTCGCTGTAGGCGGCGCAGCGCTCCAGGTCGAGTCCTTCGGCGGCGGCCAGGGCCCGTACGGCCTCGGCCTTGGCGGGGCCGTGCAGCGGCTCGCCGACCAGCTTGCCGGTGTAGACGCCGCCGACGGACTCGGCGACGGTGCCGAGCGCCCCGGTCAGGCCGAGCCGCCGGGCGATGATCGTCGCGGTCTCGACGGGGGCCGCGGTGACCAGCCACACCTTCTGGCCCGCGTCCAGGTGGGCCTGGGCGAGGGCGCGGGTGCCGGGCCAGATCCGCTCGGCCATGTACTCGTCGTAGATCTCCTCGCCGATGGTCATCAGCTCGGAGACGCGGTGGCCCTGGACGATGGACAGCGCGCTGTTGCGGGCGTCCGCCATGTGCTCGGGGTTCTCCGAGCCGATGAAACGGAAGTAGATCTGCTGCCAGACGAAGCGGACCAGGTCGCGCTTGTGGAAGAAGCGGCGCTTGTACAGGCCGCGCCCGAAGTGGAAGAGCGACGCGCCCTGCATCACGGTGTTGTCGAGGTCGAAGAAGGCGGCGGCGGAGGTGTCGCCGACGACCGGGAACTCCGGCTCCTCGGCGCTCTCGGCCTGGGCGGCCGCTTCCTGCGCCGCGGCCTCCAGCGAGGATTTGCGCGCGGCCTCGGCCGCGGCTTCGCCGGCCAGCACGCTGCGCGCGGTGGCGGGGCGCCTACGGCGGCTGAACCACCCCGTGGGGAGGTGCACGCCGTAGGGCTTCCTACGGGGACGGCGGGCGGGCGACGGGTGGGCCATGTAGCTAGCGTAGCCAGGTTGTTCGGTGCGCCTGGTTACGGGCGGATGTCCACCGGCCAGGGTTCGGCCGACGGTTGCGTTACGGCCATCCCGGTGGCGGTGCCGGGCGGCGCGGCGGTGCGCCGCCGCGGGGGCGTACGCCGGGCGGTTCCGATGCGGTACGCACCGGGGCACGCCGGGCGTAGGAGCGCTCGTACCGGTGCCCGGGCCGGGGCTCGTGCCGTCAGGCGCCCAGGGCCTTGCGCAGCCGCTGGGGGTCGACCCGCCAGAAATCGTGCTGCGCGCCGTCCACGAGGACGACCGGAATCTGTTCCCAGTACTTGCGGTACAGCTCCTCGTCCTGGGTGATGTCCTTCTTCTCCCAGGAGGCGCCGGTCTCGGCGCAGACGCGCTCGATCACTTCCTGTGCGACATCACACAGGTGGCAGCCGGGCTTGCCGATGAGGGTGACCGTGCTGTCCGCCGGGTTCTTGCGGGCGTTGCGGCTGAAGAGGGAGGCCATGCCCGTAATTGTGCCTCTGCCCGGGGCGTCCGGTGCCGTTGGCCCGGCCTCGGGCGGGCGTCCGGGAGGCGGGTCGGGGAGGGTCCGGGCAGGCCGGAAGGCGGGACGGAAAGTCGCCTGAGTCGACTACCATCGATGGGCGATTTGTAGGTTTCCGGGGCATAGCGGTGAGGAGTGAGGACGCGTGCTGCCGTCGGCGCTCCTTTGTTACCGGCGCGAAACGTGTGAACGGTGTGCCGGGGGAGTTGGTTCCGTGAAGCGGTGCAAAAGCCGCGTGACCCCGGTCACTTTGGCCGGACAAAGCGGACACCATCTTTGTGCACGCGTTCACAAAGACATAGCCTGCTGTCGACGGGGCGGTCGGGACATCTACGGCCGTCCACAGCCCCGCTCTACCCGCAGGAGCACCGTGGCAACTGGCCGAACTCACCGACCGGCGACCCGAAGCCGAGGGATTCCCGAGGCCACCGTCGCCCGGCTTCCGCTGTATCTGCGCGCGTTGACCGCGCTCTCCGAGCGCTCGGTCCCCACGGTCTCGTCCGAGGAACTCGCCGCCGCCGCGGGGGTCAACTCCGCGAAGCTGCGCAAGGACTTCTCCTACCTCGGCTCGTACGGCACCCGGGGCGTCGGCTACGACGTGGAGTACCTCGTCTACCAGATCTCCCGTGAGCTGGGCCTGACGCAGGACTGGCCGGTTGTGATCGTCGGTATCGGCAACCTCGGCGCCGCCCTGGCCAACTACGGCGGCTTCGCCTCCCGCGGGTTCCGCGTCGCCGCGCTCATAGACGCCGATCCGGCGATGGCGGGCAGGCCGGTGGCGGGCATCGCCGTCCAGCACACCGACGAGCTGGAAAAGATCATCACGGACAACGGCGTCTCGATCGGTGTGATCGCGACTCCGGCGGGCGCGGCGCAGCAGGTCTGCGACCGGCTCGTGGCGGCCGGTGTCACCTCCATCCTGAACTTCGCGCCGACCGTGCTGACCGTTCCGGACGGCGTGGACGTGCGCAAGGTCGACCTGTCGATAGAACTGCAGATCCTGGCCTTCCACGAGCAGCGCAAGGCGGGCGAGGACGCGGGCCACGACGACGAGGACTCCGACGACGCCCGTGCCGTCGCCGCGCGCGAGGCCCGCCGGGCCGTGCGCGAGGTCCGCGAGGCCGCGGCCAAGGCGGCCCCGGCCGCGGACGGCTCCACCGGTGCGTCCGACCGCAAGGGACCCGACGGGGATGTACCCGCCGTGATGCCGGCATGAGCCTTCTGGTAGTTGGGCTCAGTCACCGCAGTGCCCCCGTCAGCGTCCTGGAACACGCCGCCATCGCCCCCGAGGCGCGCGGCAAGCTGCTCCAGGACACGGTGTCGGCCGAGCCGGCCGCCGAGGCCGCGGTGCTCTCGACCTGCAACCGCATCGAGCTGTACGCCGATGTGGACAAGTTCCACGCCGGTGTCGCCGAGCTGTCCACGCTGCTGGCCCGGCACAGCGGCGCGGGTCTGGACGAGCTGACTCCGTACCTGTACGTGCACTACGAGGACCGGGCCGTCCACCACCTCTTCTCGGTGGCCTGCGGCCTGGACTCGATGGTCGTGGGCGAGGGCCAGATCCTCGGCCAGATCAAGGACGCGCTCGCGGTCGCGCAGGAACAGCACACCGCGGGCCGGCTGCTGAACGACCTCTTCCAGCAGGCGCTGCGGGTCGGCAAGCGCGCCCACAGCGAGACCGGCATCGACAAGGCGGGCCAGTCGCTGGTCACCTTCGGCCTGGAGCAGCTGGCGCGCGGTACCGACGTCGCCGAGTGGGCCCGGGGCAAGCGTGCCCTGGTCATCGGCGCCGGTTCGATGTCGTCGCTGGCCGCGACCACGCTCGTACGGGCGGGTGTCAGCGAACTGGCGGTGGCCAACCGGACGGTGGAGCGCGCCGAGCGGCTGACGCAGATCCTGACCGAGCCGGGTTCGGCGGGCGCGCTGAACGGGCTGACCGCCCGCGCCGTCGCGATGACCGCCGTACAGTCCGAGCTGGCCCTGGCCGATGTCGTGGTGTCCTGCACGGGCGCCACCGGCCTGGTCCTGACCGGCGAGGCGATCGCGACGGCCGCCGAGACGCGCGCCGCCCGTACCGCGGCCGCCGACGGCCTCACCGGCACCGCCGGGGGCACCGGCAGCACCGTCGCGCCCGGCCCCGAGCTGGCGCTGCTCGACCTCGCCATGCCGCGGGACATCGACGCCGCGGCCCACCGGACCGAGGGCGTGCGCCTCGTCGACATCGAGTCCCTCGCGGACGCGTCCGCCGACGCGCCGATGGCGGCCGACGTGGACCGGGTGCGCGGCATCGTCTCCGACGAGGTGGCCGCGTTCGGCGCGGCGCAGCGGGCGGCGCACATCACGCCGACCGTGGTCGCGCTGCGCACCATGGCGGCGGACGTGGTGGCGAGCGAGATCGCCCGGCTGGACGGCCGGCTGCCCGGCCTCGACGACAAGCAGCGCGCGGAGATCACGCAGACCGTGCGCCGGGTCGTCGACAAACTCCTGCACGCGCCCACCGTGCGGGTCAAGCAGCTGGCCAGCGAGCCCGGCGGCGCCGGTTACGCGGACGCGCTGCGCGAACTCTTCGACCTCGACCCGCAGACGGTGGCCGCCGTCAGCCGGGCCGACACGCGGGCAACGGCCCGCACACAGCACGGGAGCGGGCATGACTGACAGCAATCCACGGGCCCTGCGACTGGGGACGCGGCGCAGCAAGCTCGCCATGGCCCAGTCCGGGATGGTGGCCGACGCGGTGCGCGAGGTCACCGGCCGTCCCGTAGAGCTGGTGGAGATCACCACGTACGGCGACACGTCGCGTGAGCACCTGGCGCAGATCGGCGGGACCGGTGTGTTCGTCTCGGCGCTGCGCGACGCGCTGCTCGACGGGACGATCGACTTCGCCGTGCACTCGCTGAAGGACCTGCCCACCGCGCAGCCCGCCGAGCTGGCGCTGGCCGCCGTGCCCAAGCGCGAGGACCCGCGCGACGTGCTGGTGGCGCGCGACGGTCTGACCTTCGAGGAGCTGCCGGACGGTGCCCGCGTGGGTACGGGCTCGCCGCGCCGCATGGCGCAGCTGAACGCCTGGGCGCGTGCGCTGGGCCGGCAGGTGGAGACCGTGCCGATCCGCGGGAACATCGACACCCGTATCGGCTACGTCGAGAAGGGCGAGCTGGACGCGGTCGTGCTGGCCGCGGCCGGGCTGACCCGGATCGGCCGGATCGACGAGGCGACCGACCACCTGTCGCCCGACATGGTTTTGCCCGCCCCCGGCCAGGGGGCCCTGGCGGTGGAGTGCGCCGCGCACAACGCGCAGCTCGCCGCCCAGCTCGCCGAGCTCGACGACCCGTTCACCCGGGCCGCCGTGACGGCCGAGCGTTCCCTGCTCGCCGCCCTGGAGGCCGGCTGCTCCGCACCTGTGGGTGCGCTGGCCGACCTTCAGGCCGACGGGCAGGCTGTCACCGAATTGCGCCTGCGTGGTGTCGTCGGCACGACCGACGGCTCGACGCTGGTGCAGCTGTCCACCACCGGACACGTACCCGCCTCTCTCGGCGACGCGGCGACCCCCCTGAACATGGGGCGCGAACTCGCCGCCGAGATGCTCGCGAAGGGTGCGGCCGGTCTTATGGGGGAGCGAGCACTTTGAACCCCACCGCCCCGAACCACCCTGCCGCCGGTCAGGTCACCTTCATCGGTGCCGGTCCCGGAGATCCGGGCCTGCTGACGCTGCGTGCCGTCGAGGCACTGGCGCGCGCCGATGTGCTGATCGCCGACCCGCAGGTGCTCGACGTCGTCCGCGCGCATGCGCGGGCGCAGGTGGACACGCCGCAGCAGCCGACGGCTGACGAGGCGTCAACCACCGCCGGAGTCCCTGCTCTTAGGGACACCACCAATCTTGTCATGTCGGCTGTGCGCACCGGCAAGCGGGTGGTGCGTGCGGTGTCCGGCGACCCCGGTCTGGACGCGCATGTCGCCGAGGAGATGCTGGCGTGCGCCGCCGAGGGGGTCGTCTTCGAGGTCGTGCCGGGCATCGCCGCCGCGGTCGGTGTGCCCGCGTACGCCGGTGTGCCGCTGCGCGACGCGGACGGTACGGACGTGCGGTTCATCGACGCGCGCAGCGCCGACGAGCGCTGCTGGTCGGAGGTGGGCAGCAGCGACGCCACGGCCGTGGTCTCGACCTCGCTGGACTCGGTGGCCGCCGCGGCCGCGGAGCTGGTCTCCGCGGGCCGCAAGCCGGACACGCCGATGACGGTCACCGTCGCCGGTACGACCACGCGCCAGCGCACCTGGAACGCCACCCTCGGTTCGGTGGCCCAGGTGCTCAAGGCCGCGAAGGTGCTGCCGTCGGCGGACGGCGGGCAGCCGGTCATAGCCGTGGTCGGTGAGCGCGGTGCCGCGGCCCGGCGCGACCAGCTCTCGTGGTTCGAGAACAAGCCGCTGTTCGGCTGGCGGGTCCTCGTGCCGCGTACCAAGGAGCAGGCCGCTTCGCTCTCCGACCAGCTCGTCGAGTACGGCGCGGTGCCGCACGAGGTGCCCACCATCGCCGTGGAGCCGCCGCGCACCCCGCAGCAGATGGAGCGCGCGGTCAAGGGCCTGGTCACCGGCCGCTACGAGTGGATCGCCTTCACCTCGGTCAACGCCGTCAAGGCGGTCCGGGAGAAGTTCGAGGAGTACGGGCTCGACGCCCGCGCGTTCGCCGGGATCAAGGTCGCCGCGGTGGGCGAGCAGACCGCCAAGGCGCTGATCGCCTTCGGCGTGAAGCCCGACCTCGTACCGTCCGGCGAGCAGTCCGCGGCCGGGCTGCTGGAGGACTGGCCGCCGTACGACCCGGTCTTCGACCCGATCGACCGGGTGTTCCTGCCGCGCGCCGACATCGCCACCGAGACGCTGGTGGCGGGCCTGATCGAGCTGGGCTGGGAGGTCGACGACGTCACGGCCTACCGGACCGTACGGGCCTCGCCGCCGCCGCAGGAGACCCGCGAGGCGATCAAGGGCGGCGGGTTCGACGCCGTGCTGTTCACCTCGTCCTCCACGGTGCGCAACCTGGTCGGCATCGCCGGCAAGCCGCACAACGTGACCGTGATCGCCTGTATCGGCCCGGCCACCGCCAAGACCGCCGAGGAGCACGGGCTGCGCGTGGACGTCATGTCGCCCGAGCCGTCGGTGCACAAGTTGGCCGAAGCGCTCGCGGAGTTCGGCGCGGCGCGGCGCGATGCCGCGCTGGAGGCCGGGGACCCGGTCACCCGCCCGAGCGAGCGCCGGCCCGGATCGCGTAGGAGGGCTCGCAGTTGAGCAGCAGTACGTACGGCAGCTTCCCCGGCGCGCGGCCGCGCCGGCTGCGCACCACGCCGGCCATGCGCCGGATGGTCGCCGAACACCGCCTGCACCCGGCGGACCTGATCCTGCCCGCGTTCGTGCGGGAGGGGATCTCGGAACCGGCGCCGATCGGCGCGATGCCGGGCGTCGTGCAGCACACCCGTGACACCCTGCGGAAGGCCGCCGTGGAGGCGGTCGAGGCGGGCGTCGCCGGGATCATGCTGTTCGGCGTGCCGGAGGACGCGAAGAAGGACGCGGCCGGCACCGCCGGCACGGACCCGGACGGCATCCTCCAGCAGGCCATCCGCGATGTGCGCGGCGAGGTCGGCGACGACCTGGTGATCATGTCGGACCTGTGCCTGGACGAGTTCACCGACCACGGCCACTGCGGTGTCCTGGACGGCGAGGGCCGGGTGGACAACGACGCGACGCTGGAGCGCTACGCCGAGATGGCGCAGGTCCAGGCGGACGCGGGCGTCCACGTGGTGGGCCCGAGCGGCATGATGGACGGCCAGGTCGGCGTCATCCGCGACGCGCTGGACCAGACCGGCCACGAGGACGTCTCGATCCTCGCGTACACCGCGAAGTACGCCTCCGCGTTCTACGGCCCCTTCCGCGAGGCGGTCGGCTCGTCCCTCAAGGGCGACCGCAAGACCTATCAGCAGGACTACGGCAACTCCCGCGAGTCGCTGCGCGAGCTGGCGCTCGACCTCCAGGAGGGCGCCGACATGGTCATGGTCAAGCCGGGCATGCCGTACCTGGACGTGCTCGCGAAGATCGCGGAGTCGGTGGACGTGCCGGTCGCCGCGTACCAGATCTCCGGTGAGTACGCGATGATCGAGGCCGCCGCCGAGAAGGGCTGGATCGACCGCGACGCGGCGATCCTGGAGTCCCTGACCGGGTTCAAGCGGGCGGGGGCCGACATGATCCTGACGTACTGGGCGACGGAGGTCGCGCGGAAGCTGTAGTTTCCGCTCGGCCCGGACGGCGGCGCTCCGCAGGGGGCGCCGCCGTTGTGCTGCCTACGGCCTTTGGTGCCCAACTCCCGTACCACGCAAGGCGATTGGCCGGTTCCGTGACTTGTGCCCCCTTCGTGGTGTCCACATAATCGCAACGCTCTGCCGCGTTGTGGTGCCGCTTCCCCCACGCACGTCCCGTTCCGATGGCACCTCGTACCCATGCGCTTGGCATGAGCAGGTCACGCGGGGTCCGGCGGTGGCCGGGCCCGAACCACCCCCTCGGAAAGGAAGTCCGTTGACCCGTTCCGCGAGATTCCTGAAGAGATCCGTCGCACTCGGCGCCATCGCCCTGGCGGCCCTGTCGCTGCAGCCCGGCGCCGCGAGCGCCGCCACCGAGCCGGCGCCCTCGGGCGGCACCCCCGGTACGCGAGTCGTCGGCGGAGTGCCCGCCGCGCAGGGCGAGTTCCCGTTCATGGTGCGGCTGTCCATGGGCTGCGGCGGCGCGCTCTACCGCCAGGACATCGTGCTCACCGCCGCGCACTGCGTGAGCGGCAGCGGCAATAACACCTCCATCACCGCCACGGCCGGCGTCGTCGACCTCCAGAGCTCCAGCGCGATCAAGGTCAGGTCCACCAAGGTGCTCCAGGCGCCCGGCTACGACGGCTCCGGCAAGGACTGGGCCCTGATCAAGCTCGCCCGCCCGATCAACCTGCCCACGCTGCGGACGACCACGGACGGCCGGTACGACCAGGGCGAGTTCACCGTCGCCGGGTGGGGCGCGACCCGGGAGGGCGGCGGCCAGCAGCGGTACCTGCGCAAGGCGACGGTGCCGTTCGTCGACACCCCGACCTGCCGGCAGGCGTACGGGAGCACGTACATCCCCGGCGAGGAGATCTGTGCCGGAATCATGAGCACCGGCGGCGTGGACACCTGCCAGGGCGACTCCGGCGGCCCGATGTTCCGCAAGGACGACGCGGGCGCGTGGGTGCAGGTCGGCATCACCAGCTGGGGCGAGGGCTGCGCGCGGCCCGGCAAACCCGGCGTCTACACGCGGGTGAGCGCCTTCTCGCAGGCCATCGCGAAGGCGGCGGACCAGCTGTGACGCGCTGACGCCCGGGCGGGCGGGTGTCCGCCGCGGACCGCCCGTCGGCCCGCATCGTGCCACCCGCCCGCATCCGTACGGCAATTGGTCCGAACCACGCGGATGCGGATACGTCGCCGTACTCGGGAAGTTGGCCGGTTTCAGAACCTTGTGCGTCTTTGGTGCGCGTCCACATAATCACAACGCTCCAGCAACGTCGTGGCACTTCCGGCGCAGTACTGCGCTGCGGTGGTGTCCCGGTGTGCTGTGCGCACGAGATGGACACCGATGCCTCCGACGCGAGAGGGAAGTCCTTGAAGCGCTCCGCGAGATGTATCAAGAGATCCATAGCCGTCGGCGCCGTGGTGGCGGCGGCCGTCGCGCTCCAGTCGACCGGCGGCGCCAGCGCCGCGCCCGCCCCGACGCCGACCCCCGGCCAGCAGATCATCGGCGGGCCGCCCGCGAAGCAGGGCGAGTTCCCGTTCATGGTGCGGCTGTCCATGGGCTGCGGCGGCTCCCTCATCCGTGAGGACGTCGTGCTCACCGCCGCGCACTGCGTGGACGGCAGCGGCCCCAACACCTCCATCACCGTCACCGCGGGCGTCGTGGATCTCCAGAACCCCAAGGCGATCAAGGTGAAGTCCAAGGAGGTCGCCCAGGCCCCCGGCTACAACGGCAAGGGCAAGGACTGGGCCCTGATCAAGCTGGCCACGCCGATCAAGGGCCAGGAGACGCTGCACCTCGCCGAGGACGACAACTTCGACCGCGGCACGTTCACGATCACCGGCTGGGGCGCCGACAAGGAAGGCGGCGCCCAGCAGCGCTACCTGCGCAAGGCCAAGGTGCCGTTCGTGAACACGGCCGCCTGCAAGAAGGCGTACGGCGACCTGCTGACCCCGGGCGAGGAGATCTGCGCCGGCTTCATGGCGGAGGGCGGCGTGGACACCTGCCAGGGTGACTCCGGCGGCCCGATGTTCCGCCGCGACGAGGACGGCGACTGGGTCCAGGTCGGCATCACCAGCTGGGGCGAGGGCTGCGCGCGGCCGGGCAAGCCCGGCGTCTACACGAAGGTGAGCGCCTTCTCCGCGCAGATCGAGAAGGCCGCCAACAAGCTGATGGGCTGAGCGGACGCGTCCGGGCGCCCGCCGGCCGGCGGGCGCCCGGGCCGTGCCGTTCCCTCTTCCCTGCTTCCCATATCCGGGATAGTGTCCCGAATATGGGAAGCGAAGCGCGGTCCGGCGCCCCTGGCGTCGTTCCACCCCCTCCGATCGATGCCCGACTCGCCGCCCGGCTGGCCGAGTTGCGTACGGAGCGCGGCTGGTCGCTCGACGAACTGGCCCGGCGTACGGACGTGAGCCGCTCGACCCTCTCGCGCCTGGAGCGGGCCGAAATCAGCCCCACGGCGGCCCTGCTGAACCGGCTGTGCGCGGCATACGAGCGCCCGATGTCCCGCCTGCTGGCCGAAGTCGAGGCGGAGCCCCCTCAACTGGTGCGCGCCGCCGACCAGTCCGTCTGGCAGGACGCCCCCTCCGGCTTCACCCGCCGCTCGGTCTCACCGCCCCACCCCGGCCTACGGGGCGAGGTCGTCGACGGCACGCTCCGTCCCGGCGCGGACATCACCTACGACAGCCCGCCACCCGTACCCGGCCTGGAACAGCACATCTGGCTGCTGGCCGGCGAACTGGAAATCACCACAGGCGGCACGGCACACACCCTCCACACGGGCGACTGCCTCCGCTTCCGCCTCTGGGGCCCCACCCGGTTCCGCTGCCCAGGCCCGACCCCGGCCCGCTACGCCCTCCTGGTGGTCCTCCCATGAGCTGCGCCACGACGTCCACCATCACCCGCCTCACCCCCGCCGCCTTCGACCGCAGTGTCCCGGGCCTGGCCGCCCTCCTCGCCGACACCGTCGCGGGCGGCTCCTCCCTGGGCTTCACGGCTCCCTTCGACCACGAAGCGGCGGCGGCCTGGTGGCAGACTCAACGCCCCGCCGTAGCGTCCGGCACCCTGGACATCTGGGTGGCCGAAGCCCCCGAAGGCGTCATCGGCACCATCAGCCTCGCCCACCCCCACAAACCCAACGCTCGCCACCGCGCCGAGATCGTCAAACTCCTCGTCCACCCGGCGGCCCGAGGCCAGGGCCTCGGCCGCACCCTCCTCACCACCGCCGAACAGGCCGCTGCCCGCTCCGGCTTCCGCCTCCTGCTCCTCGACACGGAGACGGACAGCGCGGCGGATTGCCTGTACCGGCGCGCGGGCTGGACGCCGTACGGGACAGTTCCCGGTTATGCGGCGGATCCGGGCGGGGAGCTGCGGGATTGCACGTTCTTTTACAAGGGGGTGGGGTGAGGGGGAGGGTGTTGCTGGAGTCGGCGCAGTAGGACGACTTCTGTCAGGGGGTGGAGGGCATGGCTTCAGGTGTGCGGCCGGGAGTTCCTGGCCTCAGGTGCGCGGGCCGGGAGTGCCTGGCTTCCCCCACGGCTGCGGGCCGGGGTGGGTCGCTGTGTACGGCGGCGCGGGGAGTTGCTGCATCCGGGTCAGTTTGCGGATGAAGAGGATGGCGAGGGCGGCCGCGGCGATGTCCAGGAGGTCGGACAGCGCGACCACCGACACGGCCAGGCGGATGGTGTCCGGCAGTTGCGCCTTGCCGTAGAGGGTGTTGCCGATCCGGCCGACAACCAGTGACATGACCCACAGCGTCCACCAGGCCCGTACCGGGGCGAGCGAGACCGTACGCCAGGAACCGTCGGGCGCCGACTGGGCGCTGGCCTGCCAGGTCTCCTTGGCGACGCGGTACGGCAGCCAGAGATTGCCGATGGGGACGAACCAGGAGCCGATGGCCCAGCCGCGCCCCAGGGTGCACACATCGCGGGTGTAGTGCTCGGCGTTCACCCGGGAGCGGTGGAACCAGACGATGAAGACGACGGCGGTGGCGAGCAGGACGCTGCCCTGGATGACGGCGGCCAGCGCGTACAGGGCATCGGCCCGGTCGGCCTCCTGCTTGGACACGGTCGCCAGATCGCCCAGCAGCGTTCGCATGTTGAAGTCGGCGCCGAGTGCGAAGAGGTCGGTGGCGATGACCGCGTACAGCAGCACGGTGACGGCGGTGGCCAGGCCCTTGGTCGGGCGGAGCGCCGGGCCGCCGGTGGGCGGGAATCCGTCGTACGGGGGGACGACGGGTATGTGGGACATGGCGCGGTAACTCTCCTGAGCAGGTAAATGCCCGCCCTCGGGCGGAAGGAGAGGAATTTACGGTATGGCGTGTGCCGCCGCAAACCGCCCCGGCCGCAGACGACGGCCGGGGCAGTGTGGGGTGCGGGGCGTCGGCTCAGGCCGGGGCGACCGCTTCGGACAGGACGGTGGCGAGCTTGATGATCAGGGGGGTGTCGCCCGGGGCGGTGGGGAGGGTCGGCTTGTGGGTGAGGGCGGTCAGGAGGACGGGGGCGCCGTCGGGGGTCCAGGCGATGGCCGCCTCGTTGCGGGTTCCGTACGTGTCACCGCCGCCGGACTTGTCGGCCACCGTCCAGCCCTTCGGCAGGCCCGTGCGGAACGTCGTGAGGGTGGTGGTGTTGCGCAGCAGCCAGTCGGTCAGCAGCGCGCGGTCCGGGCGGTCCAGCGCGTTGCCGAGGACGAGCCGCTGGTAGGTGCGGGCGATGGCGTACGGGCTGGTGGTGTCCGTACGGCGGTCCGGCTCGGCGGAGTTCAGCTCCGGCTCCCAGCGGTCGAGGCGGGTCACCGGGTCGCCGAGGGAGCGGCAGAAGCGGGTGATGGCGGTCGGGCCGCCCAGCTCGCGCAGGAGCAGGTTGCCGGCGCAGTTGTCGCTGTAGCGGATCGTCGCGTCGCAGAGGTCCCGGATGGTCATGCCCGTGTCGATGTGGTCCTTGGTGACGGGCGCGTGGCCGGACTTCGTCACCTCGGCCTCGGTGTAATGGATGACGCGGGACAGCTGGGAGCCGTCGTGGTCGAGGTCGCGCAGTACGGCCGCGGCGGCGAGCGTCTTGAAGACGGAGCACATCGGGAACAGCTCGTGGGCGCGGTGGAGCAGGGACGCGCCGGTGGCGAGGTTGAGGGCGAAGACGCCGATTCTGGCCTGGTGTTCCCGCTCCAGGGCGCGCAGTCGGCGGACGGCGGCGGGGCTTCCGGACGAGGTGGTGCCGGGCCTGGTGGTTCCGGACGGGACCGCTCCGGCTGATGCCGCGCTCGCCGTCGTGGAGCCGAGAGCGAGCGCGCCGCCGAGGCCGAGGCCGACGCCGAGCACGGACCGTCGGGTGAGTGACGTCGTGGGCTTGCGCATGGTGTGTCCTTTCCCCGGTCCCCCGATTGGCTGTTGCTGGTGGGGACGTTGGGGTGGAGGGGATGGTTGCGGCAAGCCCGACGGCGGCGGGGCTGCTGTTGGAAGGCGTCTGGAGCCAATGCCGTTGCGTCTAAAGCGCGTCGTCCAGTTCGTTCTGCCAGTACGTGACCTGGGCGGAGTTGTCGATGTACGTGTCCTTCGGCAGTGCGGGGCGGGAGGAGCGTTCGAAGTAGCCGCCGTCCCGGTTCGCGAAGAACACCTCCAGGCTGCGCACCGTCTTCCCGCCTTCGGCCTCCCCGGTGGGGTCCGACGTACGTACGGCCGCGTACGCGGACCGGCCCGGCTCGACGGACACCACGGCCTGCGGCTTGCTGTCCTCCCGTACCGCGGTGGGCGCCTGGGCGTCGTCGAAGCGGAGCGCCGGGTAGTGGTAGGCGTCGCAGCGGGTCGAACCGGTGTTGGTGAGGGTGAGCAGCAGGTGGTTGATGGGGCGGCTGAGCTTGGAGACGGTCACCTTGGTGTTGGCCGCGGTGCAGGCCGTGGACTTCCCGCCGGCCGCGGCGCCGCGCTTGCCTCCGGCGCCGGCCTTGGCCGCAGTCGCGTTCGATCCGTGGCCACCCTGCGAGCCCGCGCCCGTGGGGGATTTGGCCGACGGGCCCGTACCGCCGGAGCCACCCGCGCCGTGCGAAGGAGCGGAACCGGCGGAGGCGTCGGGTGCGGCGGAGACCGCGGGCTGCTCCGCCCCGGCCGCCTTCTTGCCGTCCTCGCCGCCACCGCACGCGGTCAGCGAGAAGGCGGCGGCGACGGCAGTGGCGGAGGCGGCGAACCGGGCGGTACGGGTGGTGAAGAGGCGCGAGGGCATGGGTGGGTCTCCCCGTGGAATGGAAGGGCGTGGACGGTGGTGGTGGCGGTGGGTCAGGTCCCGTTCAGCACCGCTGCGATGACGACGACACAGAGGGCGAGCACGCTCAGTGCCGCGAAGTCGGCAGGGTCGAGACGGCGATCGGGACGACAGCGGAAACGGGTCCGCACGGCTGCTCCCCGGTAGGGCCCCGGTCGGGGCGTCTGCGGTGGTCACAGCCTGTGCGACGGTCCGTCCCGGCCACAACGGCCACCCGGATATCCGGGACGCTGGAACGAATGCGCGTACGCTGACCAGGGGGAATGGGGGTTCCCTGGAACGCGGTCGTGGGATGGGGCAAGAGGGGGGAACAGTGGGAAGGGCATCGGACACGGACGGCTTCGCGGCGCTGCTGCGCACGCTGAAGACGAGGTCAGGGCTCAGCTACGGGGCCCTGGCCAAACGCCTGCACATGAGTACGTCCACGCTGCACCGCTACTGCAACGGCGACGCGGTGCCGACGGATTACGCGCCCGTGGAGCGGCTGGCCCGGGTGTGCGGCGCGAAACCGGAGGAACTGGTCGAGCTGCACCGCCGGTGGATTCTGGCGGATGCGGGGCGGGGGAGGTGGACGGCGGGGGCCGGTTCCGTGGTGGGGGCCGTTGCGCCGGAACCCGCCGTTCCGGTGCTCCCGGAGCCGACGCCCGTAAAGCCGACCCCCACCAACCAAGAACCCACCCCCAAACCCACCCCCAAACTCCGCCTGGCCATAGCCGCCGCAGCCGTGGTCGCCCTAGCCGTCCCCGTAGCCGTCGCCGTGGCCTCCTCCGGCCCGGACGGTACGGGTACGACCCGCGCGCGTGTGGCCGAGCGCCCCGGCCAGGGCGGGCGCGGCCCGGCCACCGGCGGTGGCACGTCCGGTTCGCCCTCCGCCACCGCCTCCGCCCGTACGAGCGGCGAGCCGACGCAGGGCAGCCCCTCGGCCACCCCGAGCCCGAGCGCCGCCACCTCCGGCGCCCGTACCGACGGCGACAAGGGCTCGGCCAAGGGACGCAGGCGAAGCGACGGCACCCCGCTCACCGTCGACGTCCGTATGAACAACTGGGACTACCCCTGCGACCGCTGGTACCTGCTCGACAAGCCGCCCGCCGAGGTGCCCCCGCCGCCCGCCGACCCGGGCTCGCGCGGCTGGGCGAACGCGCTGGGCGCGGTGCCCGGCGGTCACCTGCGGATTTCGCTGGCCGTGCAGGGCATGGGGGAGGAGGCCGTCGTTCTGCACTCGCTGAACGTACGGACCACCGCGCGCATGCCCGCGGCGCCGGGTTCCGCGTTCTCCATGGGCAACGGCTGCGGCGGCGGGCTCACCCCGGCGTCGTTCGATGTCGGGCTGGACGCGCCGCAGCCGCTGATGCGGCCGGTGGCCGGGGAGCAGGGGGACCGGAAGATCCCGGCGACCGACTTCCCGTTCAAGGTCTCGGTGTCCGACCCACAGATGATCTACGTCGACGCGCACACCGAGGCGAACGACGTGAGCTGGTACCTGGAGCTGGAGTGGAGCAGCGGCGGCCGGCGCGGCACGCTGCGTCTGGACAACCACGGCAGGCCGTTCCGTGCGAGCGCGGTGAAGGGGCGGGCGGCCTACCACTACCGGCACGACCAGAACGTATGGGAGCCCGCCGAGTACTGAGTACGGGCGGGCAAGGCCAAGGGCAGGAGCAAGGGCAAGGGGAAGGCCCCACCGGAACGGTCGGTTCCGGCGGGGCCTTCCCGTATGCGTATGGCGGGCCTCAGAGCCGCTCGGGCGTCCGGATGCCCAGCAGCGCCATGCCGCGGTGCAGCGTGCGTGCCGTCAGCTCGCACAGGAACAGGCGGTTCTCGACCTGGTCGGGGCCGCCCTCGGCCTTCAGGACCAGGCACTGGTCGTAGAAGGTCGTGTAGAGAGAGGCGAGGTGGTACAGGTACGCGGCCAGCTTGTGGGGCTCGTGGCCGGCCGCGGCCTCGTGCACGGTCTCCGCGAACTGGTCCAGGTGCAGGCCCAGCGCGCGCTCGGCGGGGGCCAGCGCCAGTTCCGGGTGGGCCTTGGGCGTGGCGTCCCCGGCGTTGCGGAAGATGGACCGGATACGGGCGTAGGCGTACTGGATGTAGACGCTGGTGTCCCCGTTGAGCGAGACCATCTGGTCCAGGTCGAACTTGTAGTCGCGGGCGGCCGAGGTGGACAGGTCCGCGTACTTCACCGCGCCGATGCCGACCTGCTGACCGTTCTCGACGATCTCCCGCTCGGTCAGGCCGATGTTCTCGCCCTTCTCCCGCACCACGGCGGTCGCCCGCTCCACGGCCTCGTCGAGCAGGTCCACCAGCCGCACCGTCTCGCCCTCGCGGGTCTTGAACGGCTTGCCGTCCTTGCCGAGCACGGTGCCGAAGGCGAGCTGTACGGGCTGGACGTCCTCGCCCAGCCAGCCGGCCCGGCGGGCGGTCTCGAAGACCATCTTGAAGTGCAGCGACTGGCGGGCGTCGACCACGTACAGCAGGGTGGTCGCGCCGAGGTTGCCGACCCGGTCGCGGATGGCGGACAGGTCGGTGGCCGCGTAGCCGTAGCCGCCGTCGGACTTCTGGACGATCAGCGGGGTGGGGTTGCCGTCCGGGCCCTTGACGTCGTCGAAGAAGACGCAGAGCGCGCCGTCGGAGCGGACCGCGACGCCGGATTCCTCCAGCAGCCGGCAGGTCTCCTCCAGCATGGCGTTGTAGCCGGACTCGCCGACCACGTCCGCGTCCCGGATCTCCATGTCCAGCTTGTCGAAGACGGAGTAGAAGTAGACCTTCGACTCGTCGACGAAGCGCTGCCACAGGGCGAGCGTCTCCTCGTCGCCGGCCTGGAGGTCCACCACGCGGCGGCGCGCGCGCTCCTTGAACTCCGGGTCGGAGTCGAACAGGGCGCGGGACGCCTTGTAGAGGCGGTTCAGGTTGGACATGGCCTCTTCGCCGGAGGTCTCGGCGGAGGCGTCGTCGCTCTTGTGGTCGAGCTCGTGCGGGTGCTCGATCAGGTACTGGATGAGCATGCCGAACTGGGTGCCCCAGTCGCCGATGTGGTGGCGGCGGACCACCTTCTCGCCGGTGAACTCCAGGATCTCGACCATCGCGGCGCCGATCACGGCGGAGCGCAGATGGCCGACGTGCATCTCCTTGGCGACGTTCGGCTGGGCGTAGTCGATGACCGTGGTGCCGGCGCGCTCGGCGTACGGCACGCCCAGGCGGTCGTCGGCGGCGCGGGCGGCCAGCGTCCGCACGATCGCCTCGTCGGCGAGGGTGATGTTCAGGAAGCCGGGGCCGGAGACCTCGATCTCCTTGATCACATCACCGGTGGGGAGCTGTGCGACGACCTTCGAGGCCAGCTCGCGCGGGTTGCCCCCCAGCTTCTTGGCCAGCGCGAGCATCGCGTTGGCCTGGAAGTCGGCCCGGTCGCTTCGTCGCAGCAGCGGGTCGGCGGCGCCGGCCTCCGGCAGGGCTGCCGAGAGGGCGTCCGCGACGCACTGGTTGACCGTGGCTGCGAGGGAAGGGACCGAAGTCATGGAATGAAGGCCGTTCCGTTGAAGTGGAAAGGGTTTGCCACCGAGTATCCCATGGCGGTTCCATCGGTTTTCCACAGGGAGAATCCGGCTCCGGCTCCGTCTGGGAGAATGGGGCCGTCAGGCTGTCGAGTGGTGAGAAGAGGAAGGGCCGATCGTGGCTCAGCAGAGCACCGAGACCGACTGGGTCTCCAGGTACGCCGACGAGGTCATTGCCGAGGCGGAGCGCCGCGCCCCCGGCAAACCGATCGTCTGCGCCTCGGGCCTCAGCCCTTCCGGCCCGATCCACCTCGGCAATCTGCGCGAGGTCATGACGCCGCACCTGGTCGCCGACGAGATCCGCCGCCGCGGTCATGAATGCGTGCACATCATCTCCTGGGACGACTACGACCGGTACCGCAAGGTTCCGGCCGGTGTCCCGGGCATCGACGAGTCCTGGGCCGAGCACATCGGCAAGCCGCTGACCTCGGTCCCGGCCCCGGCCGGCTCCGCGTACCCGAACTGGGCCGCGCACTTCAAGGCCGCCATGGAGGAGGCGCTCGCCGAGCTGGGCGTGGAGTACCGCGGCATCAGCCAGACCGAGCAGTACACCTCCGGCGCGTACCGCGAGCAGATCCTGCACGCGATGCGCCACCGCACCGAGATCGACGCCGTCCTGGACCGCTACCGCACCAAGGACAAGGCGACCGGCGAGCCGAAGAAGAAGCAGCCCCAGAAGCAGCAGAAGCCGGTCGACGAGGCCGAGCTGGCGGCGGCGGAGGGCTCCGGCGCGGCCGGCGAGGACGACGGCAGCTCCGCCGGCGCCGAGTACTTCCCGTACAAGCCGTACTGCACGGCCTGCGGCAAGGACCTGACCCAGGTCACGTCCTACGACGACGAGACCACCGAGCTGGCCTACACCTGCACCGCCTGCGGCCACGCCGAGACCGTGCTCCTGAAGGAGTTCGACCACGGCAAGCTGGTCTGGAAGGTCGACTGGCCGATGCGCTGGGCGTACGAAGGCGTGATCTTCGAGCCGTCCGGTGTGGACCACTCCTCGCCGGGCTCGTCCTTCGTGGTCGGCGGGCAGATCGTGCGCGAGGTCTTCGGCGGCGCGCAGCCGATCGGCCCGATGTACGCCTTCGTGGGCATCAGCGGCATGGCCAAGATGTCCTCCTCCAAGGGCGGCGTGCCCACCCCGGGCGACGCGCTGAAGATCATGGAGGCGCCGCTGCTGCGCTGGCTGTACGCCCGCCGCAAGCCCAACCAGGCGTTCAAGATCGCCTTCGACCAGGAGATCCAGCGGCTCTACGACGAGTGGGACAAGCTGGAGTCCAAGGTCGCCGACGGCTCGGTGCTGCCCGCCGACGCGGCCGCGCACTCCCGCGCGGTCCGCACGGCCGCCGGTGAGCTGCCCCGCACCCCGCACCCGCTGCCGTACCGCACCCTCGCCTCGGTGGTCGACATCACCGGCGGGCACGACGAGCAGACCCTGCGCATCCTCGGCGAGCTGGATCCGGCGAACCCGGTCACGTCCCTGGACGAGACCCGCCCCCGGCTGGACCGCGCGGAGTACTGGATCAACACTCAGGTCCCGGCCGACCAGCGCACCATCGTGCGCGAGGAGCCGGACACCGAGCTGCTCGGCTCGCTGGACGAGCAGGGCCGCGAGTCGCTGCGCCTGCTGCTGGACGGCCTGGACGAGCACTGGTCGCTGGACGGCCTGACGACGCTCGTCTACGGCGTCCCGAAGATCCAGGCGGGCCTGACGCCGGAGGCCAAGCCGACGCCGGAGCTGAAGGTCGCCCAGCGCGCGTTCTTCGCGCTGCTGTACAACCTCCTCGTCGGCCGTGACACCGGCCCGCGGCTGCCCACCCTGCTGCTCGCGGTCGGCGCGGACCGGGTGCGCAAGCTGCTGGGGGCGTGAGGCCCGGCACCGGCGTGTACGGTCCTTCGGAGGCGCGCGCAGGGGGATGAGGCGCGCCCCGCGCCGCTGCGACTTTCGATGGAGACCGGGTTCGGCCCCGGGGACGACGATCCCCGGGGCCGCTCGCGTGAGGGTGGTCCCATGCGAGGAATCATCGGCATCATCATCGTGATCCAGGGTGCGATGGGCGCGCTGGGCCGGACCTTCACGGACGGCCGGGGCTGGGGCATCCTGCCGCACTGGTTCGATCTTCCGACGCCGGTCTACGTCGCCATGGCCGCGGCCGGGCTGGGCCTGCTCTGGTGGGAGGACGCGGACAAGAAGCGCCGCAAGCGGGCGGACTCGGACGCGTAGGCCCCACCGCCCGACCGTTACCCGCCGCGTTCCGGGCGGGAAATGACCGGAACAGACATACGGAGAACACCGGGCGGGGACTCGTCCCCCATGACGGATTCGCTGACCCCACTCGGCCTGCCGGACACGGTCCGGGCCTGTCTGTTCGACCTCGACGGCGTCCTGACCAAGACCGCCGTCGTCCACACGGCCGCCTGGAAGGAGACCTTCGACGACTTCCTGCGCCACCGGGACGGCCCCGGGTTCACCCCCTTCGACCCGGTCGACGACTACGACGAGTACGTGGACGGCCGCCCGCGCGCCGACGGCGTCCGCACCTTCCTGGCCTCCCGCGGCATCGAGCTCCCCGAGGGCGCGCCCGACGATCCGCCGGACCGCGAGACCGTGCACGGGCTGGGCAACCGCAAGAACAACCTGCTGCTGAAGAAGCTCCGCGAGGTGGGCGCCGAGGCGTACGAGGGCTCCCGCCGCTACGTCGACGCCGTACGCGACCGGGGCCTGGCCACCGCCGTCGTCTCCTCCAGCGCCAACTGCCGCGAGGTCCTGGAGTCGGTGCACATGGCGGACCTCTTCGACGTACGGATCGACGGGAACGTGGCCGCCGAGCGTAAGCTGCCGGGCAAACCGCACCCGGACACCTTCCTGGAGGCGGCCAAGGAGCTGGGCGTCCCCGCCACGCAGGCGGCCGTCTACGAGGACGCCCTGGCCGGTATGGACGCCGGGCGGGCCGGCCGTTTCGGGTACGTCATCGGCGTCGACCGGGTCGGCCAGGCCGAGGCGCTGCGGCGGCACGGAGCCGACGTCGTCGTCGAGGACCTCGCCGAGCTGCTGAAGGAGGACGGTCAGGCATGATCACCCACCGCTCGTACTCCTGCGAACCCTGGCTGCTGCGCGAAACCGACCTCAACCTGGACGTGCTGCCGCAGAGCGAGTCCGTCTTCGCGCTGTCCAACGGGCACATCGGCTGGCGCGGCAACCTCGACGAGGGCGAGCCGCACGGCCTGCCCGGCACCTACCTCAACGGCGTCCACGAGCTGCGCCCGCTGCCGTACGCCGAGGCCGGCTACGGCTATCCCGAATCCGGCCAGACCGTCATCAACGTCACCAACGGCAAGCTGATCCGGCTGCTGGTCAACGACGAGCCGTTCGACCTGCGCTACGGGCGGCTGCGCTGCCACGAGCGGGTGCTGGACCTGCGCGCCGGGGTGCTGCGCCGCACCTGCGAATGGACCTCGCCGGCCGGCTGCACCGTACGGGTGACCTCCACCCGTCTGGTCTCCTTCGCGCAGCGGGCCATCGCCGCCGTCGCCTACGAGGTCGAGCCGCTGGACTCCGAGGTCCGGGTCGTGGTGCAGTCCGAACTCGTCACCAATGAGCAACTGCCCGAGGCGGGCGGCGACCCCCGGGTCTCCTCGGCGCTGCACAACCCGCTGGTGCCGGAGGAGCACTTCGCCCGGGACGCGCGCCTGCGGCTGGTGCACCGCACCCGCCGCAGCGGCCTGCGGGTCGCCGCAGCGGCCGACCACATCGTGGAGGGGCCCGAGGGCGCCACCCGCACCGACGGTGAGAGCGGCGACGACGTGGCCCGCTTCACGGTCACCTCGCGGCTGCGGGAGGGCCAGCGGCTGCGCGTGGAGAAGACGGTGGCGTACGGATGGTCCGGCGCGCGGTCGCTGCCCGCCGTACGCGACCAGGTGGACGCGGCGCTCGCCGGGGCCCGCAGCACCGGCTGGCAGGGGCTGGTCGACGAACAGCGCGCGTACCTGGACGACTTCTGGAGCCGCGCGGACGTCGAGGTCGACGGCGACGCGGAGATCCAGCAGGCGGTGCGCTTCGCGCTCTTCCACGTCCTCCAGGCGGGCGCGCGGGCCGAGCAGCGCGCCATCCCGGCGAAGGGCCTGACCGGCTCCGGATACGACGGCCACACGTTCTGGGACAGCGAGACCTTCGTCCTGCCGATGCTCACGTACACCTCACCGGAGGCCGTCGCCGAGGCGCTGCGCTGGCGGCAGGACACCCTGCCCGCCGCCTGCGAGCGGGCGGCCCAACTCGGCCTGCGCGGCGCGGCGTTCCCCTGGCGGACGATCGAGGGCTCGGAGTGCTCCGCCTACTGGCCCGCCGGTACGGCCGCGTTCCACGTCAACGCCGACATCGCGGACGCGGTCGTGCGCTACGTGTGCGCCACCGGCGACGAGGAGTTCGAGCGGGAGACCGCCGTACCGATCCTGGTGCAGACGGCCCGGCTGTGGCACTCGCTGGGCCAGCACGACCACCACGGCACGTTCCACATCGACGGCGTCACCGGGCCGGACGAGTACAGCGCCGTCGCGGACGACAACGTCTACACCAACCTGATGGCCCAGGCGAACCTGCGGGCCGCCGCCGACGTGGTCGAACGCCATCCGCGCGAAGCCCGTGAGCTGGGCGTGGACGACGAGGAGAGCGCGTCGTGGCGGGACGCGGCCGAGGCGGTGGCCGTGCCGTACAACAAGAACCTGCGGGTGCACGAGCAGTCGGCCGGCTTCACCACCCACCAGGTCTGGGACTTCGCCGGCACGCGCCCCGACCAGTACCCCCTCATGCTGCACTTCCCCTACTTCGACCTCTACCGCAAACAGGTCGTCAAACAGGCCGACCTCGTGCTCGCCATGTACAAGCGCGACGACTGCTTCGACGCGGAGCACAAGGCGCGCAACTTCGCGTACTACGAGCCGCTGACCGTACGGGACTCGTCCCTGTCCGCCTGCTGCCAGGCCGTCGTGGCCGCCGAGGTGGGCCATCTGCGCCTGGCCTACGACTACTTGGGCGAAGCGGCGCTGATGGACCTCCAGGACCTGGAGAACAACACCCGCGACGGCCTGCACACCGCGTCCCTCGCCGGTACGTGGATCGCCCTCGTCGCCGGGTTCGGCGGCATGCGGCACACCGGCCGGTCGCTGTCCTTCGCGCCCCGCCTCCCCGAGAAGCTCAGCCGGATGGCGTTCTCGGTGCAGGTGCTGGGGCGGCGGCTGCGCGTGGAGATCACCGGCACGGTCGCGACGTACACGCTGGCCGAAGGCGCGCCGCTGGAAATAAGGCACTACGGCGAACCGCTCACCGTCTCCGAGAAGAGCCCCCAGAAACGCGACATCCCCGAACTGGCCACCCGCCCCGAACCGGACCAGCCCCCGGGCCGCCGGCCCCTGCGGCGCCCCTGACCCGGCACCGTCCGCGCGTTCCTACGGAATGTGCTCGGCGGTCTCCATCTCCTCCCGGAACCGCTGCCGGAATTCACGCACGAACGACCGCAGGTAGTTCTCGCTGAGCGGGCCGCCCTCGCGTCCGGTGACGCCGTACATGTTCTGGAGATAGCGGGCGAACTGCCGGGGGTCGGGGAAGTCGTTCTTCTCGGCGACGTACTGGCGGAAGGCGCCGTAATACGCCTCTTCGCGCGGGATGTCGTCGGGGAGGGCGGTGGGGGCGGGGCCGGGGCCGAGGTCGTCGGGCGCGAATTCCGCCGGTTCCGGCTCGGGCTCGGGTACGGGCTCAGCCGGGGCGCTGCGCGGTTCGGGAACGGGCAGCGGCCCGGCGGTCCCACCCAGCGGCCGCTTACGGCCGGGGCCGACGGGGACGGTGAGGCGGGAGTCGTGGGGCGGGTGCTCGGTGGGGGCTTCTTCTGGGGTGGTTTCGGGCGTGGGAGCGGGCTGCGGGGCCGGGGTGCGGGCCGTTTCCGGGGCCGGCGCTGCCTCCGGTTCCGGCGTGGCTCCTGGCGCGGGTTCCGGTGCCGTCTCCGGCGTCGGCGGCCGGTCCAGTACGGTCGGCCCGGGTGCGGCCGGGGCTCCCGGGGCGGGCGCTTCCGTAATGGCGGTGGGAGTTCGCGTACCTTCCCGTACGGCGGCGGAAGCGCGCGTACCCGCATCGCGCGCCCCCACCGCGGCGGCCGGCGCAGGCACCGATATCCCCGCCGCCGCCAGTCCCGCCGCACCCGTCTCCGCCAGCGGCACCCCGTACCGCGCCAGCCGCAGCGGCATCAGCGCCTCGACCGGCGCCCGCCGCCGCCAGGCCCGCCCGTACCGGGCCCGCAGCCGCGTCCGGTAGACCAGCCGGTCCTGCTCCAGCTTGATCACCTCGTCGTACGAGCGCAGCTCCCACAGCTTCATCCGGCGCCAGAGCCGGAAGGTCGACGGGAACGCCAGCAGCCAGCGGGCGAGCCGGACGCCTTCCATGTGCTTGTCGGCGGTGAGGTCCGCGATCCGGCCGACGGCGTGCCGGGCGGCCTCGACGGCGACCACGAACAGCACCGGGATCACCGCGTGCATACCGACGCCCAGCGGGTCCGGCCAGGCCGCGGCGCCGTTGAAGGCGATGGTGGCGGCGGTCAGCAGCCAGGCGGTCTGGCGCAGCAGCGGGAACGGGATGCGGGTCCAGGTCAGCAGGAGGTCCAGGGCCAGCAGCACCACGATCCCCGCGTCGATGCCGATGGGGAAGACGGCGGAGAAGGCGCCGAAGCCCTTGCGTTCGGCGAGGTCGCGGACGGCCGTGTAGGAGCCGGCGAAGCCGATGGCCGCGATGAGGACCGCGCCGGCGACGACCACGCCGATCAGGATGCGGTGGGTACGGCTCAATCGCGTCGCGTGTGTCGCGGGCACCCGCGATCCCTCCCCGGTCGGTCGGCTGACTGTGGCGGCTCAGCCTGGCACATCCGTCCGGCCGGGACCGGGGAGGGGCGTCGCGCTACTGGTTGGCCTTGGCGACCGAGGCGACGGCCTCCTGGGTGGCGCCCTTGGCGAGCTTGAGGAGGTCGCTCGGGTCGGGGGCGTCGGCACCGGCCAGGCCCGCGCCGTTGTAGTTGACGGTGACGACGACGTTCGCGGTGCGGGCGATCAGCGTCTGGTTCTTGAAGTCGTCGTCCTCCTTCTTCAGGTCGTAGGTGACCCACATCGACTCGTCGCCGGTGCCCTCGACCGCGCCGGACTTCACGTTCTTGGCGCCCTGGGTGGCCTTGGCCGCGTCGGTCTGCTTCTTGTAGAAGTCGGTGGCGCGCTTCTCGCCGCTGCCCAGGGTCGGGTCGGAGTCGTAGCGCTGGAAGCCGACGTCCAGCCAGCGGTACTGGGTGCCGTCCACGCCCTGCTCGTCGGAGCTCTTCCAGGCGCAGTAGCCGCGGGCCATGGCGTCGGAGGACTTGCCCTGCTCGCCGTTCTCGTTCTTGGTCTTGGGCACCAGCTTCTTGAGCGTGTCCTTGGACACGGACTGGCAGGGGCTGGGCAGCTTCTTCATCTTGGCGGGCGTGACGCTGGGCGAGGCGCTGCCGCCCTTGCTCGGCGCGGAGCTCTTGGGCGCCGTGCTGCCGCCTTCGTCCTTCTTCTTGCCGGAGTCGTCGGAGGAGCAGCCGGCGACGAGCATCACCGGTACGGCTGCGCAGGCGAGGAGGCTGGCGAGTCGCTTGGCTGAACGGTGCATGGTTCCTTCGCTGTTCGTCGTCGTTCGGCGCGTCGGTGGGACGCCGTCGGGCACCGCGCACGGTCCGGGCGCGGGCCGGGTGCGGTACGTCCTTCGGGGCGCGCGGCGGCGTTGCCGCGCGGGGGGCTCGGGGGCACACGGTACGCGGCACAGGACGGCCGGAGGGCGATTCGTGACGTTACTCGCCGGACAAACCGGACGATTCGCTTAATCGTTGAAGCGGTCCGCCAGCTCCTGGGCCAGCGCCTGGGCCTTGTCCTGGAGGTCCTTGCTGTCCGGCAGCGCCGCCTTGTCGGCCGACCACCGGTCGTAGGTGATGGTCACGATCACATTCGAGGAGCGGAAGACGATCGACACATCGCGGTGCACACCGCTGTCCGCGGTGATCAGCTTGTCGTTGAGGAAGGCGGCGTCGGCGAGGCCGTCCAGGACGCGCGGGGCGACGGGGGAGCCGGGTGACGCGCTCGGGTCCGTGCTCGGCGAGCCGGACGGGGAGCCGGTGGGGGCGGGGGACGCCTTGCCGCCGTCGGTGACCTTGCCGGTGCCCTGGCCGTCCCCGTCGGTGCCGGGCTTGCCGTCCCCGCCCTTGTCCTTGGCGCTGGGGGTGGGGGTGGGCTTCGCGCTGCCCGTGCCGGCCGGCAGCTCGGCGGCCAGCTCCTTCTTCGCGTAGACGTTCTGCGCCTTGTCGTCGTCGCTGACCGCGGGGTCGTAGGAGACGACCCGCTCGAAGTCGAGGCTGAGGTGGCGGGTGCCGTCCGGGGCCTCGCGCTTCCAGCGGCAGCCGACGCGCCGGTCCGTGTCGTACGTGATGTCGGCGGTGCCCGCGTAGACCTTCTCGGCGTCCTGCGGGCTCTCCTCGCCGCCGGGCGGCAGCAGCCGGCGCAGTGTGTTCCTGGACGGCAGGCCGCAGGGTTCGGGGAGCGTGCGGTATTTGCCCGGTTCGGCGGACTGCGTGGTGGCGGCCGTGTCGCCGCCCTTGGTGTCGGTGGCGCCGCCGCCGGAACCGGAGCCGCCGGTGCAGGAGGTGAGCGTGGCGGCCAGCGCTGCCGCGGTCGCCAGTGCGGCGCCCGGTACGAACGACCTTCGCTGCACCTGACCGGCTCCTTCCGTAGGAAATCTGGTTGCCTCGGCCCGACGGCGGATGGACACAATGTCTACCGCACGTTCTGCCGCATACGCCGGTTCCCTGTCCTTGATCAGGCTTCTTGTCCGGCTTTTGCTATTTATTGTTTTTCGGGGGAATGGGGAAGTTATGTCGTACACCGAAGTGCCCGGAGCCAAGGTTCCGATCCGGATGTGGACGGACCCGTCCACGGTCGAGGGCGTGGCCATGCAGCAGCTGCACAACGTGGCCACCCTGCCATGGATCAAGGGCCTGGCCGTGATGCCGGACGTGCATTACGGCAAGGGTGCGACGGTCGGGTCGGTGATCGCCATGCACGGAGCGGTCTGCCCGGCCGCCGTCGGCGTGGACATCGGCTGCGGCATGAGCGCCGTGAAGACCTCCCTCACCGCCAACGATCTTCCCGGCGACCTCTCCCGCCTCCGCTCGAAGATCGAGGAGGCCATCCCGGTCGGCCGGGCCATGCACGACGACCCGGTGGACCCGGGCCGGCTGCACGGCCTGGCGACGAGCGGATGGGACGACTTCTGGGCCCGCTTCGACGGGGTCGCGGAAGCGGTCAGGTTCCGGCAGGACCGTGCCGTCAAGCAGATGGGTTCGCTCGGCGGCGGCAACCACTTCATCGAGTTCTGTCTCGACGAGACCGGCTCGGTGTGGCTGATGCTGCACTCCGGCTCCCGCAACATCGGCAAGGAGCTGGCCGACTTCCACATCGGCCGGGCCCGGGACCTGCCGCACAACCAGGGCCTGGTCGACCGCGACCTCGCCGTCTTCATCGCGGACACCCCGCAGATGGCGGACTACCGCAACGACCTCTTCTGGGCGCAGGAGTACGCCAAGCACAACCGCGCGATCATGATGGCGCTCTTCCAGGACGTCGTCCGCAAGGAGTTCAGGAAGGCGAAGCCGACGTTCGAGCCGGTGATCTCCTGCCACCACAACTATGTGGCGGAGGAGCGGTACGACGGCATGGACCTGCTGGTCACCCGCAAGGGCGCGATCCGCGCCGGGAGCGGCGAGTACGGCATCATCCCCGGCTCGATGGGCACCGGCTCCTACATCGTCAAGGGCCTCGGCAACCCGGCGTCCTTCAACTCCGCCTCGCACGGCGCCGGCCGGAAGATGAGCCGCAACGCCGCGAAGAAGCGCTTCTCGACGCGGGACCTGGAGGAGCAGACCCGGGGCGTGGAGTGCCGCAAGGACTCCGGCGTCGTCGACGAGATCCCCGGCGCCTATAAGCCCATCGAGAAGGTCATCGACCAGCAGCGGGACCTGGTCGAGGTGGTGGCCAAGCTCAAGCAGGTGGTGTGTGTGAAGGGGTGATCGCGCGCACCCCGGGCCAGGGCCCCGGGCCGGTTCCGGCCGGTCCGGGGCCCTGGCGTTTCACAGGGTGAGCAGTGCCCGTACGGGTCTGCTGGTGTCCGCCAGAGGGCGGACGGCCAGGCGTACGAGGGCCAGCGCGTTGTCGTCGCCCGCGGTGCGGTTGGTGCTCAGCCCGCCGCAGGCCAGGCACTGGTGGACCAGCAGCCATTCGCCGTCCTGCCGGGTGGTCAGGCACAGTGCCCGCATCCGGCCGCCGCAGTCCGCGGCCCGGTCGCCCGGGACGCGGCGGTCCACGTGGCGGCTGGTGAGGCAGTGCGGGCAGTGGTTGCGGTGGGCGGTGCCCGGTGCGGCCAGGGGCACTTCCAGGCGGCAGTCCAGGCAGCGGAACGCGTCTCCGGGTGCGCCGCCGGGGCCGTGCAGGACGTCCTTGGGCCGCTGGGCGCGGCGCCGCTGTGCGGGATTGCTGCGTCGTGGCATGTCGTCGCCCCCGCCCTACAGGTCGCCGAACGCTTCGAGCGGGAACGGCGGCGAGGCCAGCGGCCGGACCGCCATCCGCATCAGAATCAGCTGGTTGTCGTCCGGCGAGACCGGGTTGGAGGTCAGCTCGTCGCAGCGGGTGCAGCGGTGGACGACCATCCAGTCGCCGGTGCGCAGCACCGCGATGGCGATGGGCGACATCCGGCCCCGGCACTCGGACGGGCCGCCTTCGACGGCGTCGTGCACATGCCGGGAGTGCAGACAACTGGGGCAGTGGTTGCGGCGGTTGCCGTCGGGGCCGAGCGTGGTGACGGTCAGGTCGCACCGTACGCAGGTGAAGGTGTCGGTACGCGGCAGCGGACGGGAACCGCGGGACGGGTGGGAACTGCTGGAACCGTGGGAGCTGTTGGACAGCACTCGGGGACTCCTTGCCGGAATGTGTCTGGGAATGGCAGCGGGAGCAGGCCGAGCGGCCTCGGTCGTACGGGCAGCGGGCGGCACCGCCCGGAGGCGGGTGCGGCCGGGCCGTGCCGGCAGGGCGGACGACGGCCGGAGACGGTGAACGTCAGCGGCGGAATGCGTCCGCGCGGTGGTGAGGCGCGCTCAGCGCCGGCCGGGGCATAGACACTGCTTTCCAGGGCGGGGCCCGAGTGAGGGGTCACGTGCGGCGCGAGCCCGCACGTGCGGTGACGTGGGAAACGGTACGGGCGGGGGCGGCGGACGCCTCACGTCACCCGGTGCACCTTGTGGTTGGCCGCCTGGGCGCGGGGGCGTACGACGAGGAGGTCGATGTTCACGTGGGCGGGGCGGGTGACGGCCCAGCCGATGGTGTCGGCGACGTCGTCGGCGGTCAGCGGTTCGGCCACGCCCTCATAGACCTTCGCCGCCTTGGCGGCGTCGCCGCGGAAGCGGGTGGTGGCGAACTCGTCCGTCTTCACCATGCCGGGGGCGACCTCGATGACGCGCACGGGCTCGCCGCACAGCTCCAGCCGGAGCGTCTCGGCGATGACGTGCGCGCCGTGCTTGGCGGCGACATAGCCACCGCCGCCCTCGTAGGTGCCGTGGCCCGCCGTCGAGGAGACGACGACCACCGTGCCGTCGCCGGAGGCGGTCAGGGCGGGCAGCAGGGCCTGCGTCACGTTCAGCACGCCGAGGACGTTGACCTCGTACATCGTGCGCCAGTCGGCCGGGTCCCCGGTGGCGACGGGGTCCGCGCCCAGCGCCCCGCCGGCGTTGTTGACCAGCACGTCCACCGAGTCGTGGCGCGCGTCGAGTTCGGCGGCGAAGGCGTCCACCGCGGCGCGGTCGGTGACATCGAGCCGGTACGCCTCGGCGTCCGGCAGTTCGGCGGCCAGCGCCTCGATGCGGTCCTTGCGGCGGGCGGCGAGGACGACGCGGTAGCCGTCCGCGGCCAGCCGGCGGGCGGTCGCGGCGCCGATGCCGCTGCTGGCTCCGGTGACGACGGCGGTACGGGTGCGGGCGGCGGGCACGTCGGGTGCGGCGGTCATGCGGCGGCTCCTCGGGCGCGGCGGGCGGCATTTGTGCTACGTACGCAGAATAGGCCCGGTCAGCGCCCCCGCGGCGCGTACATGATCAAGGCCATCCCGGCCAGGCAGACCAGCGCGCCGGCCACGTCCCAGCGGTCCGGGCGGTAGCCGTCCGCGACCATGCCCCAGGCCAGCGAACCGGCGACGAAGACGCCCCCGTACGCGGCGAGGATGCGGCCGAAGTCGGCGTCCGGCTGGAGCGTGGCGACGAAGCCGTACGCGCCGAGGGCGAGCACGCCCGCGCCGATCCACAGCCAGCCGCGGTGTTCGCGCACGCCCTGCCACACGAGCCAGGCGCCGCCGATCTCGAAGAGGGCGGCGAGGACGAAGAGGGCGGCGGAGCGGGCGATCAGCATGAGCACAGGGTAGGGAGGGGGCGGCCAGGGAAAGGGACCCTGCGGCGGGCGGCCGGTGCGGGGCCGTTGTCAGTGGCGTGTGAGAGCTTCGAGACATGCTCATCGAACGTGCATACGTGGATCGGTCCGAGGAAGCGGTGGCAAGGACCGGGGACCGCTGGCCCTGGACGGTTCCGTGCGTGCGCCGGTTGGCCGAGGACGGGCTGAAATTCGGCGCGCCGGTCACCTTCCTCGTGGGCGAGAACGGCTCCGGCAAATCGACGCTGGCCGAGGCCCTGGCGGAGGGCTTCGGCCTCGATTCGTACGGCGGCTCGGCCGGTTACAAGTACGCCAGTTCCCGTACGCCGTCCGAGCTGGGCTGCGCCATCCGCTTCGATCCGACGGCCGCGGGCCGCCGCATGGTGCGCGGTCCGCGCACGCGCCGGCGCGGATTCTTCCTGCGTGCGGAGACTGCATGGGACGCGCTCGCCCGCGAGCGGCTGTCGGGCGCGCCCGAGCTGATGAGCCACGGCGAGGGCTTTTTGATGGCTTTCCGGGAGAAGTTCCGGCAGCCGGGGCTGTATGTGCTCGACGAGCCCGAGGCCGCGCTGTCGTTCACCTCCTGCCTGGAGCTGGTCGGCGTGCTGGCGGAGCTGAGCCGCGGCGGCGCCCAGATCATCTGTGCCACGCATTCGCCGGTGCTGACGGCCCTGCCCGGCGCGGAGATAGTCGAGGTCGGTGAGCACGGCATGCGCTCGGTGGCCTGGGAGGAGCTGGGCCTCGTCGACCACTGGCGCCGCTATCTCACCGACCCGCGCGCCTATCTGCGGCACATCATCGGCTGATCCGGCGCCACCGCCCGGGCGCGGCCTTTGCGAAATGGCCGAAGCTGTCCGCCGGTGAATGTCCGAAAGCGGGCGTTGACGGGAAAGGGAAATGCTCCGCGGGCCGGTGCTGCGTGAAGGGCGAACCACTGGCCAAAAACCGTACGGTGCGTCACATCCCCTGGCGGGGCCCCTTGTCATGCGACATGTGGGTCCTTAGATTCCCCTTCTACCGGGGGGCGCAACACCGATCGGTGAGCGGCGAGGACAGCGGGAAAACGCGGCTTTCGCCGGTCGGTGCACAACAGGTGGCCCACCTCGAATTCCGCGGCGTATCCGGAACACCGGCGCATCCCGCGGTTCCCCGGGGCACGGTTTCACCTCCCATCACGTGGTATCCGCACCGGACTTCGGTGGCGGGCGGCGCGACCGGGCAGCTGCGGGATCCGGTCCGGCCGCCAGGCCCGGCAGGCGTCCGGCGCGCCCGGCCCGGGGACGGCCGGGCGCGGCGGACGGCGCGGACCCGTCCCCCGTTCATGGCCGGGGGACGGGCCGCGCGGCCGGCGCACCGGGTGCGCGGGGACGTGGTGGTCACGGCCGGGCGGCGGTGCGGGCCGCGGCCCGGCCGGCGCCGGTCCAGCGGACGAGGGCGCAGCGCAAGGACTCGGCGCGTACATCCGGGTCGGTGGCGTCGGTGGCCCAGGCGATGTAGCCGTCGGGGCGGACGAGCAGCGCGGTGCGCCGGTCGCTGTCCCAGGCGGCGCGTACGAGACGGGGGCCGGGAGCGGGCACGTCCGCCGCCCCTGCCGCTCCCACGGCCTCGGGCGCCTCCTCGTCCCCCGGCACCTTCTCGTCCTCCGGCGTGACCAGCACGAACGCCCCGCCCCGCAGTGCCTCGTGCAGCCGGGTGCCGCCGGCGAGCCGGAGGTCGGGGGCGCGCTTGCCCGCGAGCGGGTGGGCGCCGCGCCCGGCCGGGTACGCGATGCCCACGCCGCTGATCGTCATCATCGCCCGGTCCGCGAGCGGCGGCACCGAGTTCAGCAGCCGGGCGAGCGTCGCCCGCAGCATCCGCTGCGGCCTGCTGCGCAGCTGCGCCAGCCGGATGACGGCGCCGCTGCTGCGCAGCACCATCTTGCCGACCGGGTGGCGTTCGGCGTGGTAGCTGTCCAGCAGGCTGTCGGGCGCGTCGCCGCGCAGTACGGCGGCGAGCTTCCAGCTGAGGTTGGCGGCGTCCTGGAGCCCGGTGTTCATGCCCTGGCCGCCGGCCGGGGAGTGGACGTGCGCGGCGTCGCCGGCGACGAAGGCGCGGCCGACGCGGTACCGGGGGACCTGGCGCTCGTCGCTGTGGAAGCGGGATGTCCAGCGGACATCGTGCATGCCGTAGTCGCTGCCGAGCGCGAGGCGCATGTACTCGCGGATCTCGTCGGGCTCGACGGGGGTGTCCTCGGGGACCTGGCGGTGCTGGTCCCAGCCGATGACGCGGTACCAGCCGTCGCCGAAGGCGCCGATGAGCGCGAAGGCGTCGTCGGTGGCGTTGGCGAGGAGCGGGACGGTGGGCCGCTCGTCGAGCCGTACGTCGGCGAGCACGACGGAGTCCACCACGGTCCGCCCGGGGAAGGGCAGGCCGAGGGCCCGGCGGACGGTGCTGCGCACGCCGTCCGTGCCGACGAGGTAGGCCGCGCGGTACGTCACGGCGGTCCCGCCCTCCTCCTGTACGTGGACGTCGACACCGTCGGCGTCCTGGTCGAGGCCGGTCACGCGGGCCCCGTGCCGGAAGGTGACGCCGGCCTTCTGCGCGCGCCGCTCCAGGAGCCGTTCCACTTCGTACTGCGGCGTGATCAGTACGAACGGGAAGCGGGAGGGCAGCCGGGACGGCTTCATCTCGGCGGCGGCGAAGAGCTGGAGGTTCGCCAGCGGGTGGCCGGTCGCGACGAGCTCGTCGGCGAGGTCGCGGGCGTCGAGCTGTTCGAGGGTGCGGGCGTGCACGGCCATCGCACGGGTGAGGTTGCTGATCCCGGGGGCGCGGCGCTCCAGGAGGGTGACGCGCAGGCCGGCGACGGCGAGGTCGCCGGCGAGCAGCAGTCCGGTGGGGCCGGCGCCGACGACGATGACGTCGGCGGTCCGGTCGGTGGGTGCGGGGGTGTGGTCGCCGGTGGTGTCGGGTGTGCGGTGCTGCATGGCCGCCTCCAAATGCCAACGCTTGTTGGTCAACGCTTGTTGGCAACGGTAGACCCGCCACGGTGGCGGGTCAACAGCCGTTGGCCTACAGTCGTGGGCATGGCCGATACCGTCCCCTCCGCACCGGACACCGACGCGGGCGCCGAGCCGTCCGGCGCCCCTGCCGCACCGCCGGCCCCCGGCGCCGCCGCGGAGCGCCCCGGCGCCGACCGCCCCCGCCGCTCCGACGCCACCCGCGCCGCGATCCTGGCCGCCGCCCGCGACCGCTTCGCCGCCGACGGCTACGAACGCGCCACCATCCGCGCCATCGCCAAGGACGCGGGCATCGACCCGTCGATGGTGATGCGCTACTACGGCAACAAGGCGGGCCTGTTCGCCGCGGCCTCCGAGATCGATCTGCGGCTGCCGGACCTGACCGCCGTACCGCGCGACGAACTCGGCGCCAGGATGATCCGGCACTTCCTCGACCGCTGGGAGAACGACGAGACGCTGACCGGGATGGTGCGCGTCGCGGTCACCAACGAGGCGGGCGCCGAGCGGCTGCGCGGCGTCTTCACGGAGCAGATCAGACCGATGCTCGCGACCGTCTGCCCGGTCCCGGAGGAGGTCTCGGCCCGCGCCGCCCTGGTCGGCTCCCAGCTGGTGGGCATCGGCATGCTGCGCTACGTGCTGTTCCTGCCGCCCGCTGTCCACCTCACCCGCGAGGAGATCGTCGCCTGGCTGGCCCCCACCCTCCAGCGCTATCTGACCGCCGAGCACCCGTAGGGCGCGGCGCCGGACTCCGCGATCTCCGGACGCGGCGGCGCCGGCGTGCCTACGGTGGTGGCCGTACCAGCCGTACGCACAGCCGTACCCGCCGTTCCCGCGGGGACCGGGAAGGAGACGCATGGCCCGGCACACGCCCGCCGTACCGCCGTCACCGCAGGCGCTCGCCGAGTTCTACGGGCTTGAGCCGCTGCCCAGGGAAGGCGGGCGCTACCGGCGCACATGGGCGGGCCCCGAGCGCCCCGACGGCCGCCCCGAGGGCTCCGCGATCATCGTGCTGCTCACCGCGGAACCCGGCGACTACAGCGCCCTGCACCGCCTGCCCACCGACGAGGTCTGGCACTTCTACCTCGGCGACCCGCTCACGCTGCTCCTCCTGGAGCCGTCCGGCGGCACCCGTACGGTCGTCCTCGGCCCGGACGTCCTGGGCGGCCAGCACGTCCAGTTCACGGTGCCGGCCGGCACATGGATGGGCGCCGAGGTCGCCGACGGCGGCGCCTGGTCGCTCTTCGGCTGCACCATGGCGCCCGGCTTCACCTTCGAGGACTACGAACACGGGGACGCCGCCGAACTGGCCGCGCGCTATCCCCAGGAGGCGGCGCGGATCACCGCGCTGAGCCGCCCGTGAGCGCGCCGCAGGGCAACGCCGCGCTGCCGTCCCTCGCGGGCCAGGTCGCCCTGGTGACCGGCGCGGGCGGCGGCCTCGGCACCGGCATCGCGCTGCGCTTCGCCGCCGCGGGCGCCGCCGTCGTCGCCCACTACCGTACGAACGCCTCCGCCGCGCAGGCACTCGTGGCCCGCATCGAGGAGCAGGGCGGCAGCGCGCTGGCGGTGCGCGCCGACCTGTCCGCGGAGGAGGAGTGCCACCGCCTGGTGCGTACGGCGGCGGACTGGCGCGGCCGGCTCACCGCCCTGGTCAACAACGCGGGCGTACAGCCCGACCAGGGCCTCGCGGGCATGACCGTCGCCGACTGGCGCGCCGTCAACGACCCCAACGTGCTGAGCGTCTTCGCCTGTACGCAGGCCGCGGCCGGGGTGATGCGGGACGGCGACGGCGGCTCGATCACCCACATCGCCTCCATCCAGGCGCACCGGCCCGCCCCGGCGCACGCCCACTACTGCGCGTCCAAGGCGGCCGTCGTGATGCACGCCCGCTCGGCCGCGCTGGAGTACGGGCCCTACGGCATCCGCGTCAACAGCGTCTCGCCGGGCCTGATCGACCGCGAGGGGCTGGCCGAGGCGTGGCCCGACGGCGTGGCCCGCTACCGGCAGGCCGCCCCGGCCGGACGGCTGGGCCGCCCCGAGGACATCGGCGACGCGTGCGTCTTCCTCGCCTCGCCGATGGCCGCGTGGGTGACCGGCCACGACCTGGTGGTGGACGGCGGGGTGTCGGCCCGGCCGACCTGGTGACCGCCGTCCACCGGCCCCGGCGGCCTACTTGCTCTTGGACGCCCGGTTCCCGCGTTCCGCGCGGTAGCGCTTGTCCCAGCGGTCCTGGCGGATACGGCGCTCCCGGTAGGCGCGGTACTCCGCGTCGTAGCCCAGATAGCCCTGGCGGTAGCGCACGGCGAGATAGGCCAGCACGGCGGCGGCCACCCACCACACCGGGTTGGCGAACCAGCCGGCGAGGGCTGTGATCACTATGGAGACGAGAAGGAGCGGAAACACCGCGCACCTCCCTTGAACAGCACGGGCCGAAAGCGCTCCGCCCGGAACGCTTCCTAGGCCGCGGCCCCCTCGGGCGGTCCCGGCGGGCCGGCGGCGGCGGTCCCGGTCGCGGTGTCCAGGCCGGGGAAGACCGGCAGCAGCCGGTTCAGCCCACTGGTCTGCAACGCCGCGCGGGCGGCGGGACTCGGCAGGACCAGACGAAGATCACCGCCCTGGGAGCGGGCCCGCCGGGCCGCGGCGACGAGCGGACCGAGGGCGAGCGGGCAGCAGTCGGTGACCTCGGACAGGTCGACGATCAGCAGGCTGCCCGGGGCGCGCGGCAGGCGCCGCAGTCTCTCGCGCAGGGTGGGCAGGGTGGCGAGATCCATCCGCCCGCGCACGATGAGGACCGCGAAGTCCGGGTCCGCACCCCCGGCCGGGGGCGCCGCTTCCGGCAGGCGCTCCGGCTGTCCGTCCGCCACGGGTGGCCGCTGCGGTCCGCACCGGGCACGGGACCGGGGTGGCGGCACCCGCGAACCCACCGCGCCGGCGCGCGGGGAGTCGAGGGATGTTCCGGGGTCTGCCATCACCACGCGCCTCCTCGGTGCGGACGGGACTGCCACGCTGCCGGGGACTCGGGCTGCCCCTCAAGGGTAGTGCGGGGCGCGTGGCCCGAACAGCGGGCGTGACCGATCGGGGCGGCCCGCGCGGCCGACGGCCCTGCTACCGGCGCGAAGTGAGGACCCATCACCCGGGACGGTGGTGTCGCCACCGTCCCGCCGCCCCCTCACTCCCCGCCCGCCGTCCGCCCTCCGTCCCTCAGCAGCCGCACTCCGGTGCGGTCGGCCTCGTCCGGCCCGGCGTCGAGGCAGTGCACGACGACCCACGTACGAGTCTCACGGTGCAGCCCGGTGAAAACCTGCGCGTCACGAGTGCCGCCGTTGTGCCATGTCAGCGGCCCGTTCTGACGCCAGGTCAGCGCGGGCGGTCCCGGCACCTGCTCGACCAGCAGCCCGCGGACCAGCGCGGCGACGGCCGGCAGCGTGGCCCAGTAGCCCCCGGCGGGCAGCACCGCGCCGTCCGTCGTCCACGCGGCGCGCGGCCGGCCCCACCGGCCGGTGCCGGTCAGCCGCCGGTCGGCGGGCGGCCGGGCGGTCATCTCCTCGATGCCCAGCGGATCGAGCACGCAGCGCTGTACGACCTGCTCGTACGGCTCGCCTGCGGCAGCGGCCAGCGCCGCGCCCAGCACGGCGTATCCGAAGTTGGAGTACTCCTCGACCGTGCCGGGAGCCGTGGTGATCAGCGTGTCGAGGCGGCCGACGAGGGAGCGCAGCGCGGCCGCGTCGAAGCGGAGGTACGGGTCGCGGCGCGGCCCGCGCAGCGGAGGCAGCCGCGGCAGGCCGGAGGTGTGCTCCGCCAGGTGGCGCAGGGTGATGCCGGTGCCGCGGGGCGCGTCGAGCCAGCGGTCCACCGGGTCGTCGGGCGTCAGCACGCCGTCGGCGGCGAGCCGGTCCAGCGCCGTCCCGGTGAGCACCTTGGTCAGCGAGCCGATCTCCACGTACGCGTCCGTACGGTGTCCGCCGGTCAGGCGGGGCGGGGCCGCGGAGGTCAGGACCGCGGTGCGGGTGCGTCGTCGTAAGGCCATGGGCGCACCGTACGCGGCCGGGACCCATGCGGCCCCGGCCGCTTCCGTCAGTGGTTCGCGCCCGTCACGGCCACACCAGGCAGTACGCCTGGTGCCCCGCCTCGTGCAGCCGGTGGGAGAAGTCCTGCCACTCGTGGAGCAGCTGGTAGACGGTGAAGGCGTCGCGGGGGCCGCCGCGGTCGGGGACCGTGGACCAGATGAAGGCCGCGGCGCCGACCGACTCCTCGCCGACGCCGCGCAGCGGGTCGACGACCGTCATGGGGAGTTTGACGACGGCGTAGTCGGGGTGGAGGACGACCAGTTCCAGCGGGGGGACCTTGTGCAGCGGTATGCCTTCTATACCGGTGAGGACCATCGCGGCCATCGTCTCCGGTTTGATCTTCGTGAACATGCCGCCCATGCCGAGCTCGTCGCCGCCCAGCTCCTCGGGCCGCATCGAGATCGGCACCCGCGCCGCCGTGGCACCGTTCGGCGCGCCGAAGTACTTGTACGTCACCCCCATGCGGCCGCCTCTGCTTCCCCCGCCCTTGGTCTCCTCGCGCCGGTGGCGGCCCCGCTGGGCGCGCTCAGGTCCCCGGTCATCGGTGCCCTCGCCCAGTCCGCCACCGCGATGCATATCTCCACCCGACCACTCGCAGCCCCAGCCGCGCAACCCGATCATCGTCTCAGAGACCTCCCCCGTCACCGGCGCGTGAAACGCCCCGCCGCGCGCCCCCGTGCGCCTCTGAGACCATTGCTTGCGTGACTTACTCGTACGTTGTCCCAGTTTTGCAGACTCGCGGGGTCTGACACCTGGTCGAGAGCGAGGGGAATCCCGCTTCGTTGTCAGTCCGGGTGCCGCCGCAAGCCGTCGCCCCTTCCTACGTTTGTGCAGGTCAGGATCACAGTGCCTTTTCCCTATGAAGCCCCAGTTTCGCAGACGCTCTTCGACCGCGCGGCCGTTGTGACGCCGGGCGGGGTGAACTCCCCCGTGCGCGCGTTCCGCGCGGTGGGCGGTTCGCCCCGGTTCATGGTGTCCGGTACCGGTCCGTACCTCACCGACGCCGACGGCCGCGAGTATGTCGACCTCGTGTGCTCGTGGGGCCCGATGATCCTCGGGCATGCCCACCCCGAGGTCACCGCCGCCGTCCAGGAGGCCGTCGCCCGCGGCACCTCCTTCGGCACGCCCGGCGAGGGCGAGGTCGAGCTGGCCGAGCAGATCGTGGACCGGATCGACCCGGTCGAGCAGGTGCGCCTGGTCTCCTCCGGCACCGAGGCCACCATGTCCGCCATCCGCCTGGCGCGCGGCTATACCGGCCGCGCCAAGGTCGTGAAGTTCGCCGGCTGCTACCACGGGCACGTCGACGCGCTGCTGGCCGCGGCCGGCTCCGGCGTCGCGACCTTCGGGCTGCCGGACACCCCCGGCGTCACGGGCGCCCAGGCCGGGGACACGATCGTGCTGCCGTACAACGACATCGAGGCCGTACGGGCCGCCTTCGCAGCCCACCCCGGCGAGATCGCCTGCGTGATCACCGAGGCGTCGCCCGGCAACATGGGTGTCGTCCCGCCGCTGCCCGGCTTCAACCAGGGCCTGAAGGACCTGTGCGCCGAGAACGGCGCGCTCTACATCTCCGACGAGGTCATGACCGGCTTCCGGGTCAGCCGCACCGGCTGGTACGGCATCGACGGCGTCCGGCCCGACCTGATGACCTTCGGCAAGGTCATGGGCGGCGGCTTCCCGGCCGCGGCCTTCGGCGGGCGCGCCGACGTGATGGCCCACCTCGCCCCGGCCGGCCCGGTCTACCAGGCGGGCACCCTGTCCGGTAACCCGGTCGCCACGGCCGCCGGCGTCGCCCAGCTCAAGCTGCTGGACCAGGCGGCGTACGACAAGGTCGACGCGGTCTCGGCCGAGGTGCGCTCGCTGGTCACCGACGCGCTGACCAAGGCGGGCGTCGCGCACCGCCTCCAGGTCGCGGGCAACATGTTCTCGGTCTTCTTCACCGACCGGGACGTGACCGACTACGACGGATCCAAGGCGCAGGAGGCGTTCCGCTTCACCGCCTTCTTCCACTCGATGCTCTCCCAGGGCGTGTACCTGCCGCCGTCCGCGTTCGAGTCGTGGTTCGTCTCGACCGCGCACGACCAGCGGGCCATCGAGCGGATCGCTGCGGCGCTGCCCTCGGCCGCGCGGGCCGCCGCCGAAGCGACCGCGTGAGCGGGGCGTACGGCGGGCCGGACCGGAAGATGGGTGACATGAACAGCGATGAGACCACCGTCGTCCACCTGATGCGGCACGGCGAGGTGCACAACCCCGAGGGCGTGCTGTACGGGCGGCGGCCCGGCTACCACCTCTCCGAGCTGGGCCGGCGGATGGCCGACCGGGTGGCCGAGCACCTGGCGGGGCGGGACGTCACGCATGTCGTGGCGTCCCCGCTGGAGCGGGCGCAGGAGACCGCGACGCCGATCGCCAAGGCGCACGGCCTCGACCTGGCCACCGACGAGCGTCTGATAGAGGCGGCCAACGTCTTCGAGGGCAAGACCTTCGGGGTCGGTGACGGCGCGCTGAAGAAGCCGGGGAACTGGAAGTACCTGACCAACCCGTTCCGGCCGTCGTGGGGCGAGCCGTATCTGGAGCAGGTCGTACGGATGATTGCGGCGCTCGGCGCGGCGCGCGACGCGGCCCGCGGGCACGAGGCGGTGGCGGTCAGCCACCAGCTGCCGATCTGGGTGGTGCGCAGCTTCGCTGAGCGGCGGCGGCTGTGGCACGACCCGCGCAAGCGGCAGTGCACGCTCGCCTCGCTGACGTCGTTCACCTTCCGCGGCGACAAGATTATTTCGGTGGGATACACCGAACCGGCGCTCGATCTGGTGCCGGCGCACCTGCGGGCGGGCGCCAAGCCGCAGGCGGGCAAATCCAAGGCGTTCGGAGCGTAACCTCCGGCCGGTTTCCCGCATCCTGTTGCATGAGGGGCGCGAGGGGCCGGTGTGATGCCGTGTTGGCTATGTGACGCAGGGTCGACAAAAAGTAAAATAATAATATTGCGCTATTAGTCCGGAACCTCCGTGTTCGCCAGAACCTCTTACTCCATGTCCGTTTATACGGATATTGAGTGTGACGAGTACGGATGGGGACGACGGTATGCGCGCGATCAGTCGGCGGAACCTGCTGGGCATGGGAGTGGGTGCGGCCGCGGCGCTCGGCGTCGCGGGCTGCTCCTCCGACTCCGGCTCCGGTTCCGGGTCCGGCAACGGCAAGAACGACGTCCAGGCGAAGGCCAAGCCGATCGGTGACGGCTCGACGGCCGACGCCGGACCGCAGCCCCACCAGCCGGACAAGCCGCGCCGGCTGGAGCCGGGGGAGACCCCGCCGCAGTTCGTGATCTTCTCGTGGGACGGCGCGGGAGAGGTCGGCAACGGCCTCTTCCCGCGCTTCCGCAAGCTCGCCAAGGACCACAACGCGGCGATGACCTTCTTCCTCTCCGGGCTGTACTGCCTCCCGGAGTCCAAGAAGCACCTCTACCGCCCGCCGAACAACAAGGTCGGCGCCTCCGACATCGGCTACCTCTCCGACGAGCACATCAAGGCGACGCTGCAGAACGTGCGGGAGGCGTGGCTGGAGGGCCACGAGATCGGCACCCACTTCAACGGGCACTTCTGCGGCGAGGCCCGCACCTCGGTCAAGCACTGGACCCCGGCCCAGTGGCAGTCCGAGATCGACCAGGCGATGGACTTCGTCACGAAGTGGCGTACGAACACCGGCTTCACCGATCTGGAGCCGCTGCCGTTCGACTACAAGAAGGAGCTGGTCGGCGGCCGTACGCCGTGCCTGCTCGGCCAGGACAATCTGCTGCCCACCGCCAAGAAGCTGGGCTGGCGCTACGACGCCAGCTCGCCGGGCGGCGTGCAGCGCTGGCCGAAGAAGAAGATGGGCCTGTGGGACTACCCGCTCCAGCAGATACCTTTCCCCGGGCACCGCTTCGAGGTCCTCTCGATGGACTACAACATCCTCGCCAACCAGTCGAAGAACTCCACCAAGGGCCCGCCCGCCAACTACCCGGGCTGGCGCAAGGAGGCCACCGGCGCCTACATCAAGGGCTTCGAGCGGGCCTACGAGACCAACCGCGCGCCGCTGTTCGTCGGCAACCACTTCGAGCAGTGGAACGGCGGCATCTACATGGACGCCGTCGAGGAGGCGCTGAAGCACATCGCCGACGAGAAGCGCAAGGACGTGCGGCTGGTCTCCTTCCGCCAGTTCACCGACTGGCTGGACGCACAGGACCCCAAGGTCGTCGCCAAGCTCCAGGGCCTGGGCGTGGGCCAGAAGCCGGCCGGCGGCTGGAAGGCATTCCTGTCGGGGGCCTGAGAGGTGTACGGGTACGGGCCGGAGCGCGGCGCTCCGGCCCCTCCCCGTGAGAACCCGCTGACGTGCTGGGACACGGCGGACACGGCCCCGGCGAGGGGGGTGCGGAAGATCCGTAACCGCCCCATGCGAAACTTTTCACATGAGTGCCTGCCGCGTCCCCCGACGACTCGCCAGTCATCGCCGCACCGCCCTGTTCGCCACGGGTGCCGCGCTCGCGGCGCTGACGCTGGCCGCCTGCGGCGAGGGCCGCTCGGGCGGCTCGGAGCAGACCCAGTTCGTCGAGGGCAAGGACGGCGTCGAGCGGGTCGCTAAGGCGGACCGCAAGCCCGTACCCGAGATCTCCGGCGAGACCACCCAGGGTGCCAAGCTGGACATCGCGGATTACAAGGGCAAGGTCGTCGTCCTGAACGTCTGGGGATCGTGGTGCGCCCCCTGCATCGCCGAGGCCCCCAACTTCGCCAAGGTCGCGAACGAGACCAAGGACAAGGGCGTCCAGTTCGTCGGCATCAACACCCGCGACTCGCAGAAGTCCCAGGCGGTCAGCTTCGAGGAACAGCACAAGGTGCCGTATCCGAGCCTGTTCGACCCGACCGGCAAGCTGATGCTGCGCTTCCCCAAGGGCAGCCTCAACCCGCAGGCCATCCCCTCCACCATCGCCGTCGACCGGCAGGGGAAGATCGCCGCGCGGTCCATCGGGCCGCTCGGCGAGGACGAGCTGCGCAAGATGCTCAAGCCGCTGATCGACGAGAAGTGATCACGTGATCACGCTCGCCGCCGCCACCGGCCCCGCCGCCACCATCACCTCGGGCGCGCTGCTGCTCGCCGTGCCCGTCGCCCTCCTCGGCGGCCTGGTCTCCTTCTTCTCGCCCTGCGTGCTGCCGCTCGTACCCGGCTACATGTCCTACGTCACGGGCGTGACCGGTACGGACCTCGCCGAGGCCAAGCGCGGCCGGATGCTGGCCGGCGCCTCCCTCTTCGTCCTCGGCTTCACCGCCGTCTTCGTCTCCGGCGGCGCCCTCTTCGGCTACTTCGGCCAGGAGCTCCAGGACTACCAGGACCCGATCAACAAGGTCCTCGGCGTCCTGATGATCCTGCTCGGCCTGGCCTTCGCCGGCGTACTGAAGAACTTCGGACAGCGCGAGCTGCGCTTCCACAAGAAGCCCGCCATGGGTCTGGCCGGCGCGCCGGTGCTCGGTGTGCTCTTCGGCGTCGGCTGGACGCCGTGCCTGGGGCCGACGCTCACCGCGGTCAGCTCGCTCGCCCTCAACCAGGCCAGTGCCGGGCGCGGCGCCCTGCTGACCGTGGCCTACTGTCTGGGACTGGGCCTGCCCTTCGTCTTCGTCGCCCTCGCCTTCCGCAAGGCGCTGGGTGCCTTCGGCTGGGTCAAGCGCCACTACGTGTGGGTGATGCGGCTCGGCGGCGGCATGATGGTCGTGCTCGGCGTCCTGCTCCTCACCGGCGTATGGGCCGACATGATGTCCGGCCTGCAGAGCTGGACCAGCAGCTTCACCCCAGGGATCTGATTGATGGCCTCCAAGACCGATACCCCCCGCGACGCCGACGACGCCGAGGTCGGCGCCGCGGGCTCGCAGCTGTCCACCGCCCCCGAGGAGGAGGCGGCCGGAGAGGTCTCCCTGCCGTCCCTCGGGCCGATCGGCTGGGCCCGGTGGTTCTGGCGGCAGCTGACATCGATGCGGGTCGCGCTGATCCTGCTGTTCCTGCTCTCGCTGGGCGCCATCCCCGGCTCGCTGGTCCCGCAGACCAGCATCGACCCGACCAAGGTCGAGCAGTTCCGCACCGACCACCCGACGCTGGCGCCGCTGTACGACAAGCTGGGCCTGTTCCACGTCTACAGCTCGGTGTGGTTCTCCGCGATCTACCTGCTGCTGTTCATCTCGCTGATCGGCTGCATCGTGCCGCGCTCGTGGCAGTTCGTCGGCCAGCTGCGCGGCCGCCCGCCGCGCGCCCCGCGCCGGCTGACCCGGCTGCCCGCGTACACGACGTGGCGTACGGACCGGGCGCCCGACGAGGTGCTCGGCGCCGCCCAGCGCCTGCTGAAGAAGCGCCGCTTCCGCGCCCACACCGTCGATGACGCGGTCGCCGCCGAGAAGGGTTACCTGCGCGAGGCGGGCAACCTGATATTCCACGTCTCGCTGATCGTGATCCTGGTCGCGGTCGCCGTCGGCAGCCTGTGGAAGTCCGAGGGCGGCAAGCTGGTCGTCGAGGGCGACGGCTTCGCCAACAGCCTCACCCAGTACGACAACTTCAAGTCCGGTGCCTTCTACGACACCGACGACCTCGAACCGTTCGGCTTCTCCCTCAAGAGCTTCGACGCGTCCTACGAGCGCACCGGCCCCCAGAAGGGCACCCCGCGCGAGTTCCGCGCCAACATCTCGTACTTCCAGGGCGCGGACGGCCAGGAGCACCAGGGCAAGATCGAGGTCAACCACCCGCTGGAGATCGCGGACTCCAAGATCTTCCTGCTCTCGCACGGCTACGCGCCGGTCGTCGAGGTCACCGACGGCCGCGGCAAGCAGGTCTACAGCGGCGCCGTGCCGTTCCTGCCGCAGGACATGCAGAACTACACCTCCACCGGCGTGGTCAAGGTGCCCAACGCGCAGACCGCCGCAGGCAAGCGCAATCAGCTCGGCTTCTCGGGCTTCTTCGTGCCGACGTACGGCGGCAAGGGCTCCGGCTCGATGTTCTCCACGTTCCCCGCGCTGGACAACCCGCGGCTGACGCTGACCGCGTACCACGGCGACCTCGGCGTGGACTCCGGACTGCCGCAGAGCGTGTACCAGCTGGAGAAGAAGAACCTCAAGCAGTACAAGCAGGACGGCCGCGCCGTCGCCCAGATGATGAAGCCCGGCGAGACCATGAAGCTCCCCGGCGGCGACGGCAGCATCAAGTTCGTCGGCGTCAAGCAGTGGGCCACCTTCCAGGTCTCCCACCAGCCCGGCAACGGCCTCGCCCTGATCGGCGCGATCGCCATCCTGCTCGGCCTGGCCGGCTCCCTGTTCATCCAGCGCCGCCGGGTCTGGGTGCGGGCCGTACGCGGCGCCGACGGCGTGACCGTCGTCGAGATGGCGGGCCTGGGCCGCAGCGAGTCCGCACGCCTTCCGGAGGAGCTGGCCGACCTGGCCGCGGCCCTGGAACCGGACGCGCCGCTGGCGGCGGAGACGGCCTCCGACTCCGATGCGCAGGCGGGTACGGATACGGCCACCGATAAGGCCACGGCTACGGACGCGAGCGCGAAGCCCGTCCCCGCCCCGTCCCCGGCCGCCGACGAGAAGAAACCCACCCCCACCGGCTCCGAAAACACGGCGAAGTCCACCGGTTCCACCGATTCCGTCGGTCCGGCCGATTCCACCGACTCCGCCGATGATCCTGCCGACCCCTCCGAAGGAGCGCGCGCGTGAACATCGCTGCCGCAGCCACCAACGAGAGCCTGGCCAGTATCAGCAACATGCTGATCTACTCGGCCATGGCCGTCTACACCCTCGCCTTCCTCGCGCACCTCGCCGAGTGGGCCTTCGGCAGCCGCAGCAAGGTCGGCCGCACGGCAGCGGCCCTGACCGCCACCGCGCCGGCCCCCGCCAGGGCCGCGGCGGCCCGCACGGCCGAGCAGGGCGGCGGCACCGCCGTACTGGAGCGCCCCAAGGTCGTCACCCGCGCGGCCAACGGCAAGCGGGACGTCCCGGACGGCCCGGGCGCCGCGGGCGGCACCGAGAAGGGCGACCTCTACGGCCGGATCGCCATCTCGCTGACCACCCTCGCGTTCCTGATCCACTTCGGCGGCGTCCTCACCCGCGGCCTGTCCGTGCAGCGTGCCCCCTGGGGCAACATGTACGAGTTCTCCACGACCTTCGGCATGGTCGCGGTGGCCGCGTACCTCATCCTCCTCGCCCTGCGGAAGAACGTCCGCTGGATCGGCCTGCTGCTGACCGCCACCGTCCTGCTGGACCTCGGCGTGGCCGTCACCTGGCTCTACACCGAAAGCTCCCAGCTGGTCCCGGCCCTCCACTCGTACTGGCTGTGGATCCACGTCAGCTGCGCGATCATCTCCGGCGCGTTCCTCTACCTCGGCGCCGTCTCCACGCTGCTCTACCTCTTCCGCGACCGCTACGAGAGCAAGCTGGCCGACCCGAACGGCAAGCAGCCCGGCGCCTTCGCCACCTCCGTGATGGAGCGCCTGCCCGCCGCCGCCAGCCTGGACAAGTTCTCCTACCGCGTGAACGCCACGATCTTCCCCCTGTGGACCTTCACGATCATCGCCGGCGCCATCTGGGCCGGCGAGGCATGGGGCCGCTACTGGGGCTGGGACTCCAAGGAAATCTGGTCCTTCGTCACCTGGGTCGCCTACGCCGCCTACCTCCACGCCCGCGCCACCGTCGGCTGGAAGGGCCGCAAGGCCGCCTACCTCGGCCTGTTCGCGTTCCTGACGTACATCTTCAATTACTACGTCGTGAATTACTTCTTCTCGGGACTGCATTCCTACTCGGGGATCTGATCCGGGCGGTGTGGCTATCGGCCAACGGCGCTGAGGAGTGGATACGGGCATGCCGTCCGACGCCGAGCGGAGCACAAGGCACGCATTCACGTCGGGCGGCGCCGCCCGGGTACTGGCCGGGGCCTGCCGACGGGCGGGCCTCGACAGTGACGGGGCGCGTCTGATCCGCTTAGGAGAGAACGCGCTGTTCCGGCTGGCGGCACACCCTGTGGTGGTGCGGATCGCCCGCTCGCGGGAGTACCTGGATGCGGTCCAAGGCGAGGTGCGGGTGTCCCGCTGGCTGTCGCGTGCGGGATTCCCCGTCACGCGGGTGGTCGACGACCTGGAACAGCCCGTGGTGGTGGACGGCCACCCCGTAACGTTCTGGCATTTGATCGAGGAAGGCCCCCGCAAGCCGACGTACGGAGAACTGGGCGCGGTCCTACGGGACCTTCATTCGCTCACCGTCCCGGACACGCTGGCCTTACCGCCGTACCCGGCCCTGGGCCGGACCGACCGGCGCATCGCAGCAGCAGCCGGCATACCGGAGGACGACCGCGCCTTCCTGCGCAAGCGCGCCGGGGAACTCCGGGAACGCGTCGCGGGCCTACGCTTCGAATCCCGGAAATGCGCCGTGCACGGAGACGCACATGTGCAGAACCTGATGGTGGATCGCCATGGCCGGGTCACCCTGATCGATCTCGAACGATTCAGCTTCGACCATCCCGAATGGGATCTGATGGTCACCGCCACTGAGCATCACAGCCTGGGCTGGCAGACGAAGGAACAGTACGGTGCTTTCGTCGGCGCATATGGCCGGGACCTGCGCGGCTGGCCGGGCTTCCCCACCCTGCGAGCCCTGCAGGAATTCAAGATGACGACATGGCTCATGCAGAACATCGCCGAGAGCGCCGAAACAGCGGCGGAGTACGCCCGGCGCATCTCCTCGCTGCGGAACGAGGACGAGCCACGCGACTGGAGCCCGGGATGACCCGCGTCACTCGTCGTCCATCCTGTCCATCGCCTTCCGTACCCGTTCGGTGAAGCGCTGGACGGCAGGATGGGCCGCGCGGGCCGACACCTCGCACCGGAAGTCGTCCACGTAACGCTGGAACCGGGCTGACTGGAGGGCGTCTCCTGCTTCGACAGCGAGCCCGGCGGTGGCCAGAGCGGCTTCGAGTTCTCCGTTGCGCAACTGACTCTGGGCGAGCACCATGCGGCAGAACCCGAGTGAGCGGGCGTACTTGGGGTCGGTGAGCTCTACGGCGCGTTCGGCGAACCGGACCGCCTCCGTTCTCTGCCCGAGGTCTCGGAAGCAGTGGCAGAACTCGCCGTTCAGCTCGGCTTCATCCATATAGGCGAGCCATTCCGGGTCATCGGCACTCCCGGCCTGTGCAAAGAACCTCTCAGCCTCGTTCATCGCGCGAGCAGCGCCCTTGTGGTCCAGTGCCGTGGACAAGGCGCGAGCCTCGTGGGCGGAGAACAGCGCCATCGCGCGAGGCGTGGAGCCGGCCTTGCCACCCTCCACCGACGCACGGGCCAACGTCAGGGCCCGATGCCCATTACCCAGGTAGTTGGCCTGATGGCTCAAGTTGGCCAGAATTCGCGCGCCCATCATGCGGTCGCCCACTACCTGAGCAAGCCGCAGAGTCGACAGCAGGTAGCGCTCGGCGAGAGTATGGTTCCCGATGTCGTACGCGCTCCAGGCCAACAACTGCGACATTTCCGAGACGGCCTTGAACAATGCCTCACCCACCTTGGCGCTGTAGCAGGCTCCCAGGAGGGGAAGTACGTCTTCCCGAAAGTAGTGCCGGAAGGCTTTGTGCGCATGCCCGCCACCGAACCGGAAGTCCAGCTGCATGAAGAACCCGGCGGCAGTACGGATCGCGGCGACATCCCGTATGCCGACTCGGCGAGTGGCGGGTGCGCCACTGGGCACGCCCTCCGACCGGGAGACCAGCCAGGTAAGGACAGCGGAATGCACATCGGCGTCCGGGAGCGGGGTTTCGTCCGACCGGCCGTCCTCGGGGCACTGGTGCGTGAGGCCGCCAAGTGCATCGAGTACCTCGGGGAGCGAGCGGGCGTAGTCCATACCGACTGAGCTGTCGAGGGCCCGCGGGACACCGGAGAACCCCAGCTCTTGTGGCGTAACCCTCCGCCGTAACTTGTCGCTCAATGCCTCGGCCACGTACAGCGCCGTCTGCCGTTGGATACCCTTCCCGTCCAACCACCGCTGGACGGCAACATGCGTGGTGCCGAGGCGATCGCCATGCCGTTGCGCGACTTCACGAATGCGTTTCGCCAGCCCTTTGTTCGAGGCACCGGCTTCCGCCATGACGGCGGCCAAGCGGTGGTTCGGCTCTTTGCGCATGTCGCTGCTGCCCTCTCGGAGGCCACGGTGAGCATTCATGCTGTCACGGCGAGTTCATGTGTGTAAGGGTTCACCGTGAACCCCTTGATCGGTATTCCGAACCCCCATGTGCACGTGAACTCCCGTATGAGCACTGCCTACTGGCCGAAGACGGTCGTTGACTACCGAGACAAGACGCCGGGTGGTGCGTGACGGCACCCCAGGGCATGGCCAACCTGGAGAAGGCAGGTCGACATGCGGAACCGAACGAGTAGGGCTTTCGGGTCGCTACTGAGCGCCTCGTACCGCACGGCGGTGACGCGGTGAGCGTCCACCCGCGTCTGCTTCCCTGGCCGGGGCCGGCCGGGCAGCGCTCGTATCTCGTGACCGACGACAAAGGCGGCATCCTCTCCCGGCTCGCCGACGAGATGGAGGAAGTCCAGCTCGCCATGGGGACCGAACTGCTCGACCACGCGACCGAAATACTCAAAGACCGGAAGGCCGGGGCCCTCGAATTCCGTTTCTTGAGTACCCGACTGTGTGAAGCGCTGCGGGACGCACTCAGGGTGGCCGAAAGCAGGGGCGGACTGCTGGATGAATTCGAGGACGCCGTTGCCCAGTCGGAAGAGCGGCAAGTCCCCGCCGACGAGACGGTCGAATGAGCCGGACAGGGCGGGAGTCGTACGGGTGGGAACTCGCCCCGATGGCGGGCACCACCGTCAGCCACGAACCCGACGGCCGGCTGACTGTGCTACTCCAGATCACCCGACGTGGGGCCCCGATCGCCACCGCCCCGTTGCGCCTGACGGCAGCCGAGGCAGAACGAGTCCACGCCGCGCTGTGCCACGCTCTCGACCAGGAGCCCGCGCCCCGTGATGCTCCGGAGTGCCGTAAGCCGATCCAGTACTCCGGTGGCCGCCAACGCTTCTGACCGAAGCCGACCGGCGATCGGTCAGCTTCTGCTCCGGGGGCCTGGCCCACCCGCCCCACCCCGACCTGCCGAGCCCCGTGCCATGCGCGATGGTGGGCTCATGGAGCGTCTGGAGAGCCCTGTCCCGTATGGCACTGCTGTTTCCGCCGGTGATACTCACACCCTCCGGTATGAGCTGCGTTTTCCCCAGGGTGTGGAGCGGGTCTGGGAGGCGGTGGCTACTCGGGAGGGGCTGCCGGGGTGGCTTGCTGTGGCCGATCCGTTTGTGCGGCGTGAGGGTGGTGTGATCACGCTTCGGTGGCAGAACATCGATGAGCACGGGAATGCGACGGTGGCTCCCGGGCGGGTCACCGGCTGGGGGCCGGTGCGGCTGGCCGAGTACACCGTCGATGTTCATGGCCGTGTGCGCTTCGAGCTCCGGGACGAGGGCTCCGAGGGCACCCGCCTGCGCTTCACGAACGAGTTCACCGGCTCCGCCGCCTCCCGACTGGATTGCCTGGCCGGCTGGCACCACCACTTCGAGTTTCTCGCCGACGCGCTCGATGGCCGCCCCATGGACTGGTCCACGTGGAACTTGGATCGTTGGCGGGAGCTGCGGGCCGACTACGCGGCCGCAGGGCAGTAGGAGTCAGGCCGCTGTGGGGGACAGGCCCGGGGTTTCCGTTGGGGCCGGGTAGGGGTGTTCCTCGGGGAGGAGGGTGGTTGCGGCTGCCGTGTTGCCCTCGCGGACGAGGGCGTGGATCTTGTGGGCCAGCGGGGTGACGTCGCGGATCGCGACCGTCCACTCGTCGGCGTAGCGGCGGGACGCCTCGCCTGCCAGGCCCAGCTGGAGGGAGCGGTACGGGAGCGGGGCCAGGTGCAGGTCGCGTTCGGGGTCCCATTGGATGCGCGCGGGGGAGTTGCGCAGCTGGTGTTTCCAGGCGGTCCGGTCGGGGTGGACGGCCGGGTCGTAGTGGGACAGGCAGGCGTGGCGCAGGGCCCAGTCGAAGCCGGTGCGGTCGAGTTCGATGGCGAGGACGCGTTCCTGGTCGGGCTTGGTGGCCCAGCCGCAGCGGTACATCATCCACAGGAACGACGGTTTGATCCACGTCATCCGCTCCCGCTTCCACGCGGACGGGAAGCGGCTGTCGCGGGCGGCGGGGAGGCCGAGGGACGGGGCGTACGCCTGGTAGACGGTGACCGTGGTGGCGGTGTGGGCGGCGCGGATGCGGCGCGGGGGTTCGGTGGGGGACGGGTAGGTCTGGTTGTTCATGGGGCGTCAGTCTGCGGTTCCGTGCCCTGAGCGGCCACTGAATTTGTGGGGTCGGGGTCAGGCGGGACGGCCCGGGTTGATGGCGTCGAGCTGGGCGCGCAGGTACGTGTGGGAGTCGGCGAGGGGGCCGATGCGGGTGCCGGGGTCGCACTCGTAGAAGTAGACGAGGGACATCAGCTCTTCGGCGGGGGCGTCGGGCGGGGGCGGCAGGACGCGGTGGCGGCCGGCGCGCCAGCGGCCGTCGGTCCAGCGGGCCATGAGGTCGCCGATGTTGACGGTCAGGGAGCCGGGGACGTACGGGGCGTCCTGCCAGCCGGTGCCGCCGTGGGCCGGGTCGGTCCAGACCTGGAGGCCGCCCTTGCCGTACTGCCGGTCCAGGACCGTGACCGTGCCGAAGTCGGTGTGCGGGCCGATGCGGAACTGGCCGGGCAGCGCCTCGCCCACCGTCTCCGTACCCGGATACCAGTTGATGTTGAAGCCCCAGGTGGGATGGGCGGTGTGGCGGGTGAAGCGGTCGGGGGCGGCGCCGAGCACGGTGGCGAGGAGTTCGAGGAGTTGGTCGGAGAGGGCGCGCAGGGCGGTCAGCAGGTCCTGGACGTCGAGACGGAGGGCCGGGACCTGGTGGGGCCAGATGTTGGGCAGGAACCACTCGGCGTCGACGGCCGGGTCGCCGGTCGGCTCCTCGGAGGCGAAGGACAGCGACTCCTTGAGGTCCGGCGGGGTCGCGGTGCCCTCGGCGGCGCCGTTCGCCTCGGCGCCGGGGCCCAGCCAGCCGCGTCCGCCGACCTCGGTGGCGTACGGCTGCTTCTCCGCGGCGGGCAGGGCGAAGAACGTACGGGCGGTGCGGCGGATGCGGGTGCGCAGGTCGTGGTCGAGGCCGTGGCCGGTGATGAGGAGGAAGCCGGTGGTGCGCAGGGCCGTATCGACGGCCGCGGCGGTCGCGCGGCGCGCGTCCGGGCCGTCGGTCCGCCAGCGGGCGAGGTCGACGGTGGGGATGGTGAAGCCGGTGGTGGGGCCGTGACCGGGCGCGGGGCCCCGGGTCTCATTCATCGCCGATGTCCTCGTGCCACAGCTTGGGGCGGGCCGCGATGAACTCCCGCATCATGGCCACGCATTCCGCGTCGTCCAGCAGCACGACGCGTACGCCGCTCTGCGCCAGCCAGCCGTGTCCGCCGTGGTACGTACGGGCCTCGCCGATCAGGACGCGCGAGATGCCGAACTGGCGGACCAGGCCGCTGCAGAACCAGCACGGGGAGAGGGTGGTGACCATCGTGGTGCCGCGGTAGCGGCGCTGCCGGCCGGCAGCGCGGAAGGCGGTGGTCTCCGCGTGTGCGGTGGGGTCGCCGTCCTGGACGCGCCGGTTGCGGCCGCGTCCGAGGAGGGCACCGTCGGGGCCGTACAGCGCGGCGCCGATGGGAATGCCGCCCTCGGCCAGTCCGGCCCGTGCCTCGGCGACCGCCGTCGCCAGCATCGCGCGTTCCAGGTCCTTCACGACGGCCACTCTCCTCGCCCGGGAGCGGTCCGGCAACGTACGGGCCGCGATCCGGACGGTGGGTGAGGGATGAGGGGCGCGCGGCGTGGTCGTACGCTCCGGGCCGAGGGCGCGCGGCGTACGGCCGTGCGCTGCGGTGGGCGGGACGGCCGTACGCTCCGGTGGGCAGACCCTCAGCCCTTCGCCGGCGGGTTGTTCCCCTCGCCGTCCGACGAACCGTTTTCCTTGCGCCGCAGTTCTTCCTCGCGGCGCCGCAGGTCCGCCTCCCAGTCCTTCAGGAGCGCCTCGTCCTTCTTGTTCTCGTCCTTGAGCGAGCGCAGGAACTCGGGGTTGTCGTCCGGTGCGACCCACTTCCGCGCCGGTCCGCGCGAGCCGCCGGGCCACGGCGCGCCGCCGCCGGCGTGTTCGCGCCGCGGGCGGCCGGCCACCAGCCAGGCGACCGGGCCGATGAGCACTTCGCCGAACAGCAGGATGATGAAGACCCAGGCGATCTTCGGCAGGCCGCGGACCTGGTTCTCCGGCGTGTTCAGGCAGTCGATGAACGCGTAGATCCACAGCGCCAGGATCAGAAGGAACGGCAGATACCTGAGCATTGCGGAAGCAGCCCCCCTGTGCTGACGGGCGGGCCTCGCGGGGCCCGGTGACCCGTCCAGGGTAGTGCGTACCGGATACTGGACAGCATGGCTTATGACGATCTTCGCTCGTTCCTGCGCGCGCTCGACCGGGAGGGCGACCTCAAGCGCATCAAGGCCGAGGTCGATCCGCATCTGGAAGTCGGCGAGATCGTCGACCGGGTGCAGAAGGCCGGTGGGCCCGCGCTGCTCTTCGAGAACGTCAAGGGCTCGTCGATGCCGCTGGCCATGAACGTGTACGGCACCGACCGCCGGCTGCTGAAGGCGCTCGGCCTGACGTCGTACGACGAGATCAGCGACAAGATCGGCGGGCTGCTCAAGCCGGAGCTGCCGCACGGCTTCGTCGGTGTGCGCGAAGCCTTCGGCAAGCTCGCGAACATGGCGCACGTCCCGCCGAAGAAGGTCAAGGGCGACAGCGCCCCGGTCCAGGAGGTCGTGCTCCAGGGCGACGAGGTGGACCTGGAGCGGCTGCCCGCGCTGTTCACCTGGCCGCAGGACGGCGGGTCGTTCTTCAACCTGGGCCTGACCCACACCAAGCACCCGGAGACCGGTGTGCGCAACCTGGGCCTGTACCGCCTCCAGCGCCACGACAAGCGCACCATCGGCATGCACTGGCAGATCCACAAGGACAGCCGCAACCACTACCAGGTGGCCGCCAAGCGCGGCGAGAAGCTGCCGGTCGCCATCGCCTTCGGCTGCCCGCCGGCCGTCACCTACGCCTCCACCGCGCCGCTGCCCGGCGACATGGACGAGTACATGTTCGCCGGGTTCATCCAGGGCAAGCGGATCGAGATGGTGGACTGCAAGACCGTTCCGCTCCAGGTCCCGGCCAACGCCGAGGTCGTGCTGGAAGGCTGGCTGGAGCCCGGCGAGATGCTGCCGGAGGGCCCCTTCGGCGACCACACCGGCTTCTACACGCCGCAGGAGCCGTTCCCGGCGCTGACGATCGACTGTGTGACGATGCGCCGGCGGCCGCTGCTCCAGTCGATCGTGGTGGGCCGGCCGCCGACGGAGGACGGCCCGCTGGGCCGGGCCACCGAGCGGTTCTTCCTGCCGCTGCTCAAGATCATCGTGCCGGACATCGTGGACTACCACCTGCCCGAGTCGGGCGGCTTCCACAACTGCGCGATCGTCTCGATCGACAAGAAGTACCCCAAGCACGCCCAGAAGGTCATGCACGCCATCTGGGGCGCCCACATGATGTCGCTGACCAAGCTGATCGTCGTGGTCGACGCCGACTGCGACGTGCACAACCTGCACGAGGTGTCCTGGCGGGCCCTCGGAAACACGGACTACGCGCGCGACCTGACCGTCGTCGAGGGGCCGGTCGACCACCTCGACCACGCCTCGTACCAGCAGTTCTGGGGCGGCAAGGCGGGCATCGACGCGACCCGCAAGCTGCCCGAGGAGGGCTACACCAGGGACGGCGGCTGGCCGGAGATGGTCGAGTCGGACACCGCGACGGCGGCGAAGGTCGACCGCCGCTGGAAGGAGTACGGGTTCTAGACATGAGCGCCGATTCAGCGACACCGGATCTCTTCGCCCCCGAACCCGCACCGCCCGGCCGGATCAAAGCCTTCCTCCGGCTGGTGATGATCGAGCACTCGGTCTTCGCGCTGCCCTTCGCCTACATCGCCTCGCTGACCGCGATGCACCAGTGGGACGGGACCGTCCACTGGGTCGAGCTGCTGCTGGTGACGGTCGCGATGGTGGGGCTGCGCACGTTCGCGATGGCCGCCAACCGCATCATCGACCGGGAGATCGACGCCCGTAACCCGCGCACCGCGGGCCGCGAGCTGGTCACCGGCGCGGTGTCGGTGCGCTCCGCCTGGACCGGCGCGCTGATCGCGGTGGTCTTCTTCCTGGGCGCCGCCGCCCTGCTCAACCCGCTGTGCCTGGCGCTGGCGCCGATCGCCGTGATCCCGATGGTGGTCTATCCGTACGGCAAGCGCTTCACCAACTTCCCGCACGCGATCCTGGGCCTGGCCCAGGCGATGGGCCCGGTCGGCGCGTGGATAGCCGTCACGGGGTCCTGGTCCTGGGACGCGGTGATCCTCGGCCTGGCCGTGGGCGTCTGGATCGGCGGCTTCGACCTGATCTTCGCCTGCCAGGACGTGCAGGCGGACCGGGCGCACGGCGTGAAGTCCGTACCGGCCCGCTTCGGCATCCCGGCGGCCCTGCACGGCGCCCGCGCCAGCCACGCCGTCACCACGGCGCTGCTGGTCTGGTACGCGCTCGCCACCCACGCCGGGGTGTTCTTCTGGCTCGGCCTGGTGATCGTCGTCGGCGCGTTCCTCTACGAGCACACCATCGTGCGCCCGCACGACCTCTCCCGGCTGAACCGGGCGTTCTTCCAGGTCAACGGCTTCATCGGGATAGCGCTGTTCGTCTGCGCGCTGCTGGACCTGATCGTCCGCGGCCTGACGGTCTGACGGCCCGGTCAACGACAAAGCGCTCCGGGGCCTGCCCCGGAGCGCTTGGTGTTGGCTGGTGCGCTACGGCTTGACCATCGGCCAGGCGACGGCCTTCGGATACGACCAGAACTCGCCGCGGTTCGCCTTCACCGTGGCGATGATCGCGAACACGATGCTGGTGATCTCGAACGCCACGACCAGCAGCGCGACGATCATGATGGTGAGCGGGGCCGCCAGCGGCGCCCGCCCCCCGCTCGCGTGCTCCAGGCTGATGCCGACGAGCAGGGCGGTGAAATAGAGCACGGCGCCGACCGCCACCACGATGGCCTGGGTGATGCCGAAGTTCATCGCCTGGGTGCCGTGGTGGCGCACCAGCGGATCGTGCCGGTTCTGCTCGTTGTTGCGGATCGTCATCGGGGCGATCCAGCCGAGGACGCCGCCCAGGCCGCAGCAGAAGCTGGAGCCGACGGTGATGGTGAGCAGCGCGCCCAGGTGGGCCCACATGGCGCTGGTCGTCGGTGGCCGCATCGGCTGCGCGTAGCCGGGCTGACCGCCGGGGCCCCAGCCGCCGCCCTGGGGGTACTGGCCAGGGCCCTGCGCGTATCCGCCGGGCCCCTGGGCGTACGGACCGGAGGGGCCGCCGGGGCCCGGACCGGGGCCGTACCCGGGACCCTGGCCGTACGGCTGGGAGCCGGGGGCCTGGCCGTAACCGCCGCCATGCGGGGGCGGCGTGGGCTGCTGCGCGGGCCCGGCGCCGTACGGGGGCGGTGTCTGCGGCGACTGCGGGGCCTGCTGGGGCTGCTGGTCCTGCGGAGCCGACTGCCGGCCCTCAGGCTGCTGCGGCTCGTCGGGCTTGTGGAATTCGACCATGCCAGGTCCCCCCAAGGGTCGTGCTGTTCTGTACGGCGGCGCGCGACCTTGCGAACGCGCCGTCCGGCGAGACTACGGGATCGGCCGGCCCGTACCACCGGGCGGCGCCCCGGCCGCCCGCTGCCGGAAGACGAACGCCGCCAGCACGCCGCCCACCAGCCCGAACAGATGGCCCTGCCAGCTGATGCCGTTGTCGGTCGGCAGCGCGCCCCACAGGATCGAGCCGTACACCACGGCGACGAGCGCGCCGAGGGCGATGTCCAGCGGCTTGCGGTCGATGAAGCCGCGTATGAGCAGGTACCCGAAGAGGCCGAAGACGACGCCGGAGGCACCGGCGGTGTTGCTGCCCTCGGGGGCGGTCAGCCAGACGCCCAGTCCGCTGGTCAGCGCGATGAGCAGGGTCACACCGAGGAACCGGGCGAGGCCGCTGCGCAGCGCGGCGAGGAAGCCGAGGAGCAGCAGCGGCAGGGTGTTCGCGGCGAGGTGGTCGAAGCCGAAGTGGATGAAGGCGGCGGGCAGCACATCGGCCAGCTCGCTCATCTCGCGCGGCTGTATGCCGAAGGTGTCCAGCGCGTTCCCCGAAGCGGCATCGGCCGTCTCCAGGACCCACAGCAGCGCGACCCACCCCAGCATCAGCGCGGCGGCGGGCTTCGCGCGCTCCAACGCTCGCGTCATCATCGACGGCACCTTCCTCTCCCCGTTCACTTCTCCAAACGGCCGTGACAGGTCCGGTGGTTCCGCCGGATAGGCTCGATGCCGTGGAACCGCAGGACAACAACCCCAGTCAGCCCGGTGTCACAAGGCCCGGCGGCCGCTCCGCCCGCCCGGACACCGGGTCCGCCGACATGCCCCGCCGTCCCTGGGTGGTGGGTGTCTCGGGCGCGTCCGGCACGCCGTACGCGGCGTCCGTGGTGCGCGGCCTGCTCGCGGCGGGGGAAGCGGTGGACCTGGTCGTCAGCCGGGCTTCGCGGCTGACGCTGCTGGACGAGACGGGCATCTCCTTCCGGGACGCGCACTGGCGCGCGGACCTGCGGGAGTGGCTGGCGCTCGGCGCGGACGGCAAGCCGGGGACGTTCGCGGTCACGGACGCGGACCTGGATCTGGTGCGGTACTGGCCGGCCGGGGACCTCGCGGCGGGTCCGTCGTCGGGTTCGTACCCCGTCAAGGGAATGCTGATCGTGCCGGCGAGCACGGCGTGTGTGGCCGGGGTCGCGCTGGGGCTGTCGAAGGACCTGCTCCAGCGGGTGGCGAGCGTGACGCTCAAGGAGCGCAGGAGGCTGGTGGTCGCGGTGCGGGAGACCCCGCTGAACGGGCAGACCCTCAAGCATCTGGTGACACTGGACGAGGCGGGCGCCGTGGTGCTGCCCGCCTCGCCGGCGTTCTATGCGGGAGCGACGCACATCCAGGATCTGGTGGATTTCGTCGCGGGCCGGGTGCTGGACGCGGCCGAGGTGCCGCACCGGCTCTACCGGCGGTGGGTGGGGGAGCTGGGCTCGGGCTCCAGGGAGGCCGACTAGCGCTTCTTGGCGGAGCCGTCGCGGCCGAAGCGGCGCTTGCCCTGGGTGGCGGCGGCAGGACGGTGGGCACGAGAACGATTGGCCAGGTCCTGCAGCTCGCGCATGCGGGCGTAGGCCATCTCGATCGAGTACACGGTGACTTCTCCTGTGAAAGATCGTCTTTGATCAACTGAGATTGACGGTTTACAGGGTCGCAGCCCCTGTATGCCTTAGATTCTACATGGAAAAGCCGGGATTGCAGAGCGAATGGAAGGTCAGGGGCGTATGGATGCCGTAGATAGGCAGCTCATCCAGGCACTGCGGGAGAACGGCAGGGCCTCGTACGCGGAGCTGGGCCGGCTCGTGGGCCTGTCCGGGCCCAGCGTCACCGACCGGATCAACCGCCTGGAGGCGGCCGGCGTGATCACCGGCTACCGGGCGACCGTCGACGCGGCCTCGCTCGGCCTGGGCGTCACGGCCCTGGTCGGCATCTCCCTCTCGGACGCCGCCGACCACGAGGACGTGGCCATGCGGCTGCGCGACCTCGCGGAGATCGAGGACGCCTGGTTCATCGCGGGCGACGACTCGTACATGCTCAAGGTCCGGGTCAGCGACGTGGACGGGCTGGAGCGCACCATCCGCAGGCTCTCCGGGACCAAGGGCGTCTCCCGTACGCGTACCACCATCGTGCTCTCCACCAAGTGGGAGAACCGCGTCGGCGAGCTGCCCGAGGACGCGTAGGACCCCGCTTCCGCGCCTGTACGGCGGGCCTTCGGCCGTACAGGCATGGGGGCCCGGCCGGGCCGGATTACGGGGGAGTACGCTCGGTGAAGCCCGATTTTGGCAGAGATATGGGAGGCGGCCGGATGACTGCATCCATGGATGTGGGTCTCAAGCGCGAGCTGGAGGACAAGGTCCGGTCCGGGGAGCGGCTGACCCGCGAGGACGGCATCGCCCTCTACGAGAGCGACGACCTGGCGTGGCTGGGCGGCCTCGCCCACGAGGTGCGCACCCGCAAGAACGGCGACGTGGTGCACTTCAACGTCAACCGTCACCTGAACATGACCAACGTGTGCACCGCCTCCTGCGCGTACTGCTCCTTCCAGCGCAAGCCCGGCGAGAAGGACGCGTACACGATGCGCATCGAGGAGGCCGTCCGCCTCGCCAAGGCGATGGAGGGCGACAAGCTCACCGAGCTGCACATCGTCAACGGCCTCCACCCGACCCTGCCGTGGCGCTACTACCCGCGCTCGCTCAGCGCCCTCAAGGAGGCGCTGCCCGACACGGTCTCCCTCAAGGCGTTCACCGCCACCGAGATCCACCACTTCGAGAAGATCTCCGGGCTGTCCGCCTCCGAGATCCTCGACGAGCTGATCGACGCCGGCCTGGAGTCGCTGACCGGCGGCGGCGCCGAGATCTTCGACTGGGAGGTGCGCCGGCACATCGTCGACCACGACACCCACTGGGAGGACTGGTCGCGCATCCACCGCCTGGCGCACGAGAAGGGCCTCAAGGGCCCCTGCACCATGCTGTACGGGCACATCGAGGAGCCCCGGCACCGCGTCGACCACGTGCTGCGCCTGCGCGAGCTCCAGGACGAGACCGGCGGCTTCCAGGTCTTCATCCCGCTGCGCTACCAGCACGACTTCGTGGACATGAAGGACGGCAAGGTCCGCAACCGCCTCCAGGCGCGCACCACGATGGCGACCGGCGCCGAGGCGCTGAAGACCTTCGCCGTCTCCCGGCTGCTGTTCGACAACGTCCCGCACGTGAAGGTCTTCTGGGTCATGCACGGCCTGCAGACCGCGCAGCTCGCGCTCCAGCACGGCGCCGACGACATGGACGGCTCGGTCGTCGAGTACAAGATCACGCACGACGCGGACAACTACGGCACGCCGAACAAGCTCACCCGCGACGACCTGCTGGACCTGATCCGCGACGCGGGCTTCCGGCCGGTCGAGCGCAACACCCGCTACGAGATCATCCAGGAGTACCCGGGCCCGGACCCGGACCGCCGCGAGGCCCCGCAGCCGATGCGGGTGTGAGCCCGGTCAGGGCGGCAAGGGACCGCGGTATGGATCTCCGCTTCGACCTCGACCCCGCCGTCACCCCCGAACTGGCCGACGGCATCCGTACGCTGTGGGCCGAGGTGTCCAACGCGGGCGGCGCCGTCGGTTACGTACCGCCGGTGACGCCCGAGGACGTACGCGGCGACCTGCTCGCCCACCTGGCGTCGATGTCCGAGGGGCACGCGCGGATGATCGTGGGCCGCGACGGGCGGGGCCGGGTGCGGGCGACCGCGTTCCTGCACCTGAACACCCACCGCATCCACCGGCACTGGCTGTGGGCCTCCACGGTGATGGTGCACCCCGACCTCCAGGGGCAGGGCGCGGGCCGCGCGCTGCTGACGGCCGTGGAGGAGGCAGCCCGCTCGACCGACGGCGTCGAGGCGGTCCGGCTCACCTGCCGGGGCGGCAACGGCCTGGAGGACTTCTACCGGGCCTGCGGCTACAAGGAGGTCGGCCGGGTGCCGTCGGCGATCAAGGTGGCCGACGACGACTACCGGGACGACGTCACCATGTGGCGGGAGCTGGGGTAGCCGGGCCGGGGCCGATGGCCGTCGCGCCACGCTCCGGTTCGGTGGGGGCCCGAAAGATCACGAATCGGGCTGTGCTTGACTGGATGCAGACCCTTTCGGTTGTCGTCGTGAAGAAGGTCCGCCCGTGAGTAGCCAGAAGTTCGCCACGCTCCGCTACACCGCCCTGCGCCTGGGGATCTTCGTCGTGTGCTTCGCGCTGGTCTGGGTGCTGGCGTACTTCCACGTCATCCCGCTCGGCGTGGGCAGCTCCAACGCCGTGTGGCTGCTGCTGCTCGCGATCGTGATCTCCGCGCCGCTGAGCTTCGTCCTCCTGCGCAAGCAGCGGGACGCGATGTCCGAGCAGATCGTGGCCAAGGTGGACAAGCAGAAGGCCCGGATCGCGGCCAACGCCCGCCAGGAGGACGGCCTCCTGTAACGCGGTACGGGGCGGACTCCCGTACCACCCGGCGCTGTAACGCGCCTCACAGCCGACTGATGCCCCGTCGTGGAGAAAACCCTCCACGACGGGGCATCACGCGTCTCACCGGACGATCCGGGCGCCTTCCGTAGCCCCCTCCCAAAGAATCTCTTTGGGTTCCCCAAAGTTCAAGTGTTAACGTGTTCGACATGAAGACAGCAGTAGCGCACCACCACACCACGGGCGTCCCGCTCGTGGCGCGCCTGCACGTCGATCTTTGCCGCTGTATGTCCGCGGCCTGTTGCCGCCGCTGATCCCAGCTCGCAGCGGCCGGAGATCCCGTACGGATCGGTTACGGACCTCCTGTCTCCTGGCGCTGTGCGCCGTCTCCTCACCCTTTCGACGCCTGTCTGTCCCCGGAGTGTGTCCGTTGTCCACCACGTCTTCCGAGACCGGGCGGTCCCCCGAGACCGCAAGAACCTTCCACATACCCAAGGTCCCGTTCTGGGCCCAGATCCTGCTCGGCCTCGTCCTCGGTGTGCTGCTCGGCTGGATCGCCAAGAGCGGTGACATCTCCTGGCTGAAGACCACCCTCGACACCATCGGCCACCTCTTCGTCCAGCTGCTCAAGCTGGCCGTGGCGCCGCTGGTCTTCTTCGCCATCCTGGTCTCGATCACCAACCTGCGGCAGGTCAACAACGCCGCCCGGCTGGCCACCCGCACCCTGCTGTGGTTCATGGTCACCTCGCTGATCGCGGTCGCCATCGGCATGGCGATCGGCCTGATCAGCAACCCCGGCGCGGGCACCGGCCTGACCCCCAAGGACGGCAAGCTCCCCGAGCACGCCGGCTCCTGGATCGACTTCCTGACCGGCATCGTCCCCAAGGACGTCATCACGCCCTTCACCGAGCTGAAGGTCATGCAGATCGTCTTCATGGCGACGGTGGCCGGCATCGCGGCCCTGAAGCTCGGCGACCGCGCCGAGCCGGTGCTGCGCCTGAGCCGCTCCGCGCTGGAGCTGCTGCAGAAGGCCCTGTGGTGGGTCATCCGCCTCGCCCCGATCGGCTCCCTCGGCCTGATCGGCTACGCCATCGCGGACTACGGCTGGGACCTGATCAGCAAGTACGCGACGTTCACCCTGGACATCTACGTCGGCTGCGCGATCGTGCTGTTCGGCGTCTACCCGCTGCTGCTGTCGGTCTTCGCCAAGGCCAACCCGCTGCACTTCTTCAAGGGCGCCTGGCCCGCCATCCAGCTGGCGTTCGTCTCCCGCTCCTCGGTCGGCACCATGCCGCTGACCCAGAAGGTCACCGAGCGCCTGGGCGTCCCCAAGGAGTACGCGTCCTTCGCGGTGCCCTTCGGCTCCACGACCAAGATGGACGGCTGCGCCTCGATCTACCCGGCGCTCGCCGCGATCTTCATCGCCCAGATCTTCGACGTGCACCTCGGCCTCGGCGACTACGTCCTGATCGCCTTCGTCTCGGTCATCGGCTCCGCCGCCACCGCCGGCCTCACCGGCGCCACCGTCATGCTCACCCTGACCCTGTCCACCCTCGGCCTCCCCCTGGAGGGCGTCGGTCTGCTGATGGCGATCGACCCGATCCTGGACATGATGCGGACGGCTACGAATGTTGCGGGCCAGGTCGTCGTGCCGATCCTGGTCTCGGCCAAGGAGAAGATCCTGGACCGCGACGCGTACGCCCGTGCCGCCGGTGTGGACCTGGAGGACAGCGCGGTGAGCGAGTCCGAGCAGAAGGCGCCGGTCCCGGCGACGGCCGCGGCCGGCTGACCCGGACGCCGACCGCGCTCCACGCGGTGACCTGAACGCCGGACGGGCCAGGGATTTCCCTGGCCCGTCCGGCGTTTCGTGTACGAACCTCCTCTTCGAAGGCCGGTGTCCTCAGCCCGCCTTCCCCGCATGCGCCAAAACCGCCTCCGCCAGCGGCCCCTGCACCTCCGGCGGCAGCGCGTGGCCCATGGCCGGGATCTCCACCAGGCTTGCGTCTTGGATGACCTGGGACAGGTGTTGCGGGTGCGGCGGTGGGAAGACCGGCTCGGCGGGGGCGGATATGACGAGGGTGGGGACTTCAGTGGTGGCCAATTTCTCGGTGCGCAGCATGCCGGAGTGGTCGGCGCGGCCGTGCGCGGTGGAGACGTCGTAGCGGCCGGTGTGTTCGATGATGCGGCGTTCCAGGGCGCGGTAGTAGGCGGGGTCGAACGGCAGCCGGCCGCCGCTGAGCACCCGCCAGTGCTCCACTCGCCGGTCGAGTTCGGCCTCCAGGCCGTGGTCCTCCACCGGGCGGGCCCACATCTCCAGTACTTCCGGAGAGATTCCGGGCAGTTCGGCGGCGGGGATCTCGGTGCCGTCCGGGCGGGTGTACGGGGCGGTGCTCAGCGCGGAGGTGCCCATCAGGGTGGCGCTGAGGACGCGGTCGGGGTGGTCGGCGAGGACGAGTTGGGTCAGCATCCCGCCGAGGGAGAGCCCCACCAGGTGTGCCCGCTCGATGCCGAGGCCGTCGAGGACGCGGACGATGTCCTGCGCCAGGTCCGTGATGCGGTACGGCTGTTCGTCGAAGGACCAGGTGGAGCGGCCGGTGTCGCGGTGGTCGTAACGGATGACGCGGTGCTGGACGGCGAGCGCGTCCACGAACGGCTCCGGCCAGCCGAGGCCGGCGGCCTGGGCACCCATGACGAGCAGCAGCGGGGGCGCGCCGGCCGGGCCGCGCTGCTCGGTCCACAGGCGCACGCCCGGGGCCGCGTCCACGAACTGCTGGTGCGCCTGCTGCATGGCGGGTCCTTCCGTCGAACTGAACGAGACGAGTCGTATCGTCTCGCGAGCGAAGCGATCACGTCAAGACCGGGCGGGCAAGGCGGGAAAACGTAAACTTACTTGGGGGTAAAGGGGCGGGACAGAAGGGCAATTGGTGTGGGAGCTGTGAAGAGCAAGCGGATGCCGCGGGCCGTACGGGAGCAGCAGATGCTCGACGCGGCCGTGCTGACCTTCGCGCGGCGCGGGTACCGGGCGGCCTCGATGGATGAGATCGCCGAGGTGGCCGGGGTGTCGAAGCCGCTGGTCTATCTGTATCTGAACTCCAAGGAGGAACTGTTCAGCGCCGTCATCCGGCGGGAGGCGGCGGCGCTCGCGGAGGCCGTACGGGCGGCGGTGGAGCCAGGGGTGTCCGCCGACCGGCAGCTGTGGAGCGGACTGAAGGGATTCTTCGCGCACACGGCCGAGCATCCGGACGGCTGGACGGTGCTCCACCAGCAGGCCCGTACACAGGGCGAGCCGTTCGCGGTCGAAGTCGCCGCGCTGCGTGCCGAGATCGTCGAATTCGTCACCGCGATGATCGGGGCGGCGGCCCAGGAGGCGGGCTGCGACCGGGAACCGGCCGCCCGCGAAGTCTCCGGCCTGGCGCACGCCCTGGTGGGCGCCGCCGAATCACTGGCCGACTGGGCCAACTCCGGCGGCCCGGGCGCGGGGGAGCGCCCGCCCGCCAAGGACACCGCGGCGACGCTGATGAACTTCGCGTGGGCCGGGCTGGGGCGGCTGATGGCCGGGGAGCGGTGGTCGCCGGGGAGTTAGGGGCGGAGGGGGAGCCCCCAGGGGACGGGCCGCCGCCCTCACACGTCCGTCTCCACCCTTCCCTCCAGGTGCACACGCGCCCGGCCGTCCGGGCCGCCGAGCAACTGGAAGCTGCCGCCCGTGCGCGTGGTCTCGTAGGCGTACGAGACGGTGGCGGGCAGCAGCACCGGGGCGCGGAACTCCGCCGATATGCGCAGCGTCGGCGTGCCCGGCAGCACCGCCTCCGCGGCGCAGCGGGCGAACGTCCACATGCCGTGGGCGATGGCGCGCGGGAAGCCGAGCGGGCGGGCCGTGAGGGCGTGGAGGTGGATCGGGTTGTAGTCGCCGGAGACGGCGGCGTGCCGGCGGCCGAGGTCGGCGGGCAGGCGCCATTGGGCGCGTACGGGCAGCGCGCGGGGTACGGGGGAGCGCGCCCCGGCCCCGGCACCCCGCGCCCCCTCGCCCTCGGCCGTCCGGTGCCGCGCCAGATAGGTGCTGCGGTCGTGCCACACCAGCGCGTCCCCCCGGCGCGCCTCGGTCGTCATGACGACCTCGGTGCCGCGCCGGTGTGCCCGCAATGCGCCCGCGAACACGGTCAGTTCGAGGGTGTCGGTCGGGTGCAGCGGCGCGTACTGGGTGATCTCGATGCCGGTGTGCACCAGTCCGAGCATCGGCAGCGGGAAGTCCCGCGCGCTCATCAGCCGTGCGGCCAGCGGGAATCCGAGGATGTGCGGGTAGGTGACGGGCAGCGGCTCGGCGGCGTCGTAGCCGCAGACCCGCGCGTACGAGGCGGCGCGGCCGAGCCCGATGCGTACGGCGGGCAGCACGAGGCGGGTGCGCGGCAGGGCGGCGTCCGGGTGCGGGTGCTTGCCGATCCCGGTCAGGACGCCCTTGGCCAGCGCGGGCAGCAGCCGCGGCGGGCGGGACCGGCCGGCCGCCGCGCTGCCCGGTGCCTCGCCCGGCATCAGGCACCCGGCCGGTGCGGTGCGCGGCGGGCGAGGAGGCGCCGCGGGGCCGGACCGGGGGACGGAAGACGGTGTTCGGGCATTGGCCAACTCCTGGTCCTCGCGTAAATTTACTTCGAAGTAAGGTTACTGTCGGGTCAGGTGATGGTCGAGGGTGCGGCCGCAAGGCGCCGCGCTGTCCACGGCCCCGAACGGGCCTGCTCCTGGGGTCCGTTGGGGTCCGCGCCGCCGGGCGCCTGCGCGCACCGGCCGCCGCGCTCACCGCGGGACGAGGAGCCGCTCGTGTCCAGTCGCGAACTGCCCAGCCGGGACCTGCCCGGCCGGGAACTGCAAGGCGGGCCCTCGGCGCCCGCTCCGGTGGAGCCGCGCACCCAGGTGCGGGACGGGGTCGTACGGGAGGTGTCCGTACCGCCGCTGGCGCCGCCGGTGCGGACCGGTTCACTGGGAGACATCCCCTTCGACAACGCCGCGCAAGCGCCGGACGAGGTGGTTCTGGCGCGCAAGAAGGCGGGCCAGGGGGCCGGGGGCGCGTGGCGGGACGTGAGCGCCGCCGAGTTCGCCGCCGAGGTGCTCGCCGTGGCCAAGGGCCTGATCGCACACGGGCTGCGGCCCGGCGACCGGCTGGCCATCATGGCCCGTACGACCTACGAGTGGACGCTCGTGGACTTCGCCGCCTGGGCGGCCGGGCTGGTCACCGTACCGGTCTATCCGACCTCCTCCGCCCACCAGGCGCACTGGATCCTGCGCGACTCGGGCGCCGCGGCGTGTGTCGTGGAGAGCGTCGAGCAGACCCGGCTGATCAGCTCGGTCCGTACCGGGCTGCCGGACCTCGCGCACCTGTGGCAGCTGGACACCGGCGCGGTCGGGCAGCTCGCCGCGGAGGGCCGGCGGGTGCCGAACGCGCTGGTGACCGAGCGGCGGGCGGCCACCGGGCCCGGCGACATCGCCACCCTCGTCTACACCTCCGGCACCACCGGCCGCCCCAAGGGCTGTGTCCTGACCCACGGCAACTTCTTCGCCGAGGTGGACAACGCGACCGAACTGCTGCACCCGGTCTTCAAGTCGGTCAGCAGCGAGCCCGCCTCGACGCTGCTCTTCCTGCCGCTGTCGCACGTCTTCGGGCGGATGGTCGCGGTCGGCTGCCTGCGCGCGCGGGTGCGCCTCGGCCACGCGCCCAGCATCCGTACCGAGGACCTGCTCGCCGACCTGGCCACCTTCCGGCCGACGTTCCTGCTCGCGATCCCCTACGTCCTGGAGAAGGTCTACAACACCGGCCGCGCCACCGCCGAGAAGATGGGCCGGGCCGCCTCCTTCGACCGCGCGGCCCGCATCGCCCGGCGCTACGGGGAAGCCGTGGAGGCCAAGGAGCACGGCACCGGCAGCGGCCCCGGCGCGGCGCTGAAGGCCGCCCGCCGGCTGTACGACCCGCTGGTCTACCGCCGTATCCGCGCCGCGCTCGGCGGCAAGGTCCGCTACGCGATCTGCGGCGGCTCCCCGCTCGGGCGCCGCCTCGCGGCCTTCTACGCCGGCGCGGGCATCGAGATCTTCGAGGGCTACGGGCTGACCGAGACCACCGCGGCGGCCACCCTCACCCCGCCGCTCAAGCCGCGTATCGGCACGGTGGGACGGCCGCTGCCCGGCACCGCCGTACGGATCGCGGACGACGGCGAGGTGCTGCTGCGCGGCCCCCAGGTCTTCACGGGCTACTGGGACGCGGCGACCGGTGGCCCGCTGCGGAACGGGGACGGGTTCGGGCACGGCCGGGGGCTCCCCGCATACGAAGAACACGGTTACGGGCGGAGCGATGGGGGCTGGCTGGCGACCGGCGACATCGGCGCTCTCGACGCCGACGGCTATCTGACCATCACCGGCCGCAAGAAGGAGCTGATCGTCACCTCCGGCGGCAAGAACGTCGCCCCGGCCCCGCTGGAGGACCGGCTGCGGGCGCACCCGCTCGTCGGCCAGTGCATGGTCATGGGCGACGACCGCCCGTACATCACCGCGCTGATCACGCTGGAGGCCGACGGCCTGGCGCACTGGCGGCTGATGAAGAAGAAGCAGCGGGTGCCGATGGCGGAACTGGTCACGGACGATGTGCTGCTGGCCGACATCCAGGACGCCGTGGACGACGCCAACAAGCTGGTGTCACGGGCGGAATCGATACGCCGCTTCACCGTGCTGCCGGTGGACTTCACCGAGGAGGCCGGCCACCTCACACCGTCCCTGAAACTGCGGCGGGCCGCCATCGCGCGCGACTTCGCCGAGGAGATCGAGGAGCTGTACGTACGGGGCGGGAGCGAGGCGCCCGGGCCCTGATGTCTCGTTAACTGACCCCCCGGTAACGTGGTGGGGGCCGGGCCCGGCAAACGGGAACCCCGTGTCACCTCTGTGGGGGAAGTGGCGCGGGGTTCCTTGCCGCTCACGTACCAACGGGGCTTTTTCTAGCCGCAGTTGCCGTTCGCTGCCTTGCCGGCGAAACGGTCCGCCAGCCAGTTGGCGGCCGGTACGGCGCCCGCTATCGCGCCGATGACGTGCTCGCCCAGCGGGATCGTGCTCCACCGCACGTCGGCGCCCCTGGCGCACCAGTCCGCGCGCAGCTGCCGGCCGACGCCGTACGGGATCAGCTCGTCGAGCGTGCCGTGGTAGAGGAACACCGGCGCGTCCGGCCTGCGCGTACCGAGGTCCGACTCGCGCAGCCGCCGCTGCCAGTCCGCCTCGTACAGCGGGTTCCTGACCGTCACGTCGGAGATCTTCTTGAAGGCGCCCGCGATGCCGTCGATCGCCACGCAGTTGTTCTTCATGAAGTCGACGTAGTGCCGTCCCTTGGCGTTGAGGTACTTCGCCAGGTCCAGTTCGGGGAAGGCGGCGTCCTGGCCGACGGCGGCCATCAGGATCAGGCCCGCGCCCACATTGCCGTTGTTGAAGTCCGCGACCTTGAGCAGATCCGCCGGGACTCCGCCGGTCGCGGTGCCCTTGACCTTCAGCTCCGGCGCGTACGTACCGTGCAGCTCGGCCGCCCAGCCCGACGCCTGGCCGCCCTGCGAATAGCCCATGATCCCGACCGGGGAGTCGACGGTGACGCCCGCCCGCACGGCGCCGGGCAGCCGCTGGGCGGCGCGGGCCGCGTCCAGTACGGCCTGCCCCTCGGCCCGGCCGACGGTGTACGTGTGGTCGCCGGGCGTGCCCAGGCCCTCGTAGTCGGTCACGGCCACCGCCCAGCCGCGCGCCGTGAGCTGCTGGATGAGGTTGGCCTCGACGGTGGTGCCCTTGGGGAAGCCGGCCGAGGGCGCGCACGTGTCGGCGAGGCCGACCGTACCGACGGCGTACGCGACCAGGGGGCGCGGCCCGGTGCGGCCGTCGTCCGGGACGATGACCGTGCCGGAGACGACGTTCGGGGCGCCCGTGGCGCTGGTCGAGCGGTACTCCATGTGCCAGGCGCGGGTACGGGTCGGCTGGCCGGGGAGGGGGTGGAAGGAGGTGGGGGAGGACGTCACGATGTCGCCGGGGCGCGGGGCCGTCCGTGCGGCCGCCGGGGCGGGCTGCGGGACGGTCGGCGTGGTGGCGGCGGCGTTCGTGAGGCCGAGCGAGAGGGCGAGCGCCGTGGCGGCGGTGGCGGCGGTGGTGCGCAGCGCGCGGGACGCGCGCCGGTCATGGGGGGTGTGGGGCACCATGCGGCTCTCCCAACGGTCCGGAGGACGGGGTAGTTGGGGTGACCGTAGTGACTCGCGGGTAAGTAAGGCGCTGACCAGGACGCTCAGCTTTGCTGACCCGGGAGGGCAGGGGTGTGCGGGCGCAGCCGGTACGCGCCCGGGGTGGTCCCCGTCCAGCGCCGGAACGCGCGGTGGAACGCGGTGTCCTCGGAGAAGCCCAGCCGCGCCGCCAGCGCGGCGATCGGCTCCCGGCCCGCCGCCAGCGCGCTGATCGCCGCGTCCCGGCGCACCGCGTCCTTCAGCCGCTGGTACGAGGTCCCCTCCGCCTGGAGCCGGCGGCGCAGCGTCGCCGGACTCACCGCCAGCCGCGCCGCGACCTCGGCCGCCTCCGGCAGCCGCGCCGGGCCCGGGCTGCGCAGAGCCGGGGCGAGCGTGCGGCGCACCCGCTCGGTGAAGGTCGTGCCGTACTCCCGCCGGCTCAGCAGGTCGGCGGGCGCCCGCCGCAGCATCGCCGCCAGCGCCGCCTCGTCCTGGACGACCGGCGCCGCCAGCCAGCGGGCGTCGAAGACCGCCGCGGTGCGCGGTGCGCCGAAGCGCACCGCGCAGTCGAAAAGCAGCTCGTACTCGTGTGCGTGCGCGGGAGCCGGGTGGACGAAGCACACATCGGACAGCGGTATGTGCCGGCCGATGAGCCAGCTGGACAGCCGGTGCCAGATGATCAGCACGCACTCGGCGAGGAAGGTGCCCTCGGGGTACGGGCGCAGGTCGCTGAGGAGGGAGAACTCGGCGGGGCGGGAAGGCGCGGCGTCCCGGTTGTCCCGGCCGGGGGCACGGGGCTCGCCGTTCCGGCGGGGCACCGTCACGGCCATCTCGGGCCCGCCGGGGAACAGCCCGTAGAACCGTACGGCCCGCTCCAGCGCCGTACCGAGATCCGGGCAGCCCACGCAGGCGAGGCCCATCATCGCGAACGTGCCCCGACGGCTGGGCCGCGGCCCGAGCCCCAGGAACTCATCGTCCGTGGCCCGCTGCAACTCTTTGACCAGCCGCGCGAACCGGTCCGCCGCCACCCGCGCCCGGTCGTCCCCGAGCAGCAGCGGCGATATCCCGGCGGCCTGCAACAGCGGCACGGTGTCCAGCCCCGCCCGCCGCGCCCCGCCGAGGACGGCCCGCACATGGTGCACCGCGATGGTCGGCCCGGTCATGGAAGAGCACGGTAGCCGGAGGTGGCGGAGAGGTGAATCCAGCCCGTCCGGCGTTTGAGGACACGCAGGCCGGAGGCCGCGGCCGGTCCCACCGCCCCCGCGTGGCCGCACACCGTAAATCGGCCAAGCCCAGCCGCAGGCGAAAAGGCAGGAGCCCCGTCCCCTTCCGAAAGGAAGAGGCGGGGCTCCTTGGGTACTGCTAAGTCGAACCGCGATCGGTCGGACCGGGCAACTTAGACCGGCGTGACGTTCTCCGCCTGCGGGCCCTTCGGGCCCTGCGTGACGTCGAAGTTCACCTGCTGGTTCTCCTCGAGGGAGCGGAAGCCAGAGGCGTTGATCGCAGAGTAGTGAACGAAGACATCCGGGCCGCCGCCGTCCTGGGCGATGAAGCCGAAGCCCTTTTCAGCGTTGAACCACTTCACGGTTCCGGTAGCCATAAGCCCTCCTTGGGCCAAAGGGTTGCCCTGCTCCAGAACCTGCAAGAAGTCTGAAAACTACAAAAGCCTGCGGCGTCACATGCTCCGCAGGCTCTGTACTGCAAGGGAAACCAAACTGCAACTTGCGCTGAGCGTAGCACGGGGCGCTTGTAGGGCGGAAGAGCCAAAGATCACGTTTACCCGCGCGGTGGAGCGGTCCGAGAGGAACCACAGGAGGCCCCGCCGCACCGTCCGGCGCGTGCCGGGTCTAGCCTCCGCATGTGGACAATTCAACCGTTGGAGACGCATCCGCAGGAGCCGCAGCCGACCACCGTCGCAGCCGGCCGCGGGTGGGCCACATCCAGTTTCTGAACTGCATGCCCCTGTACTGGGGCCTCGCGCGTACGGGCACCCTGCTCGACCTGGAGCTCACGAAGGACACCCCGGAAAAGCTCAGCGAACAGCTGGTGCGCGGCGACCTCGACATCGCCCCGGTCACCCTCGTGGAGTTCCTGCGGGCCGCCGACGACCTGGTCGCCTTCCCCGACCTGGCGGTCGGCTGCGACGGCCCGGTCATGTCCTGCGTGATCGTGTCGCAAAAGCCCCTGGAGGAGCTGGACGGGGCGCGGGTCGCGCTCGGCTCGACCTCCCGTACGTCCGTACGCCTGGCCCAACTGCTGCTGGCCGAGAAGATCGGCGTCACTCCTGACTACTACACCTGCCCGCCCGACCTCGGCCTGATGATGCAGGAGGCGGAGGCCGCGGTTCTGATCGGGGACGCGGCGCTCCGCGCGAATCTGCACGACGCGCCCCGGCTCGGCCTCCAGGTGCACGATCTGGGACAGATGTGGAAGGACTGGACGGGTCTGCCGTTCGTCTTCGCCGTCTGGGCGACCCGGCGCGACTACCTGGAGCGCGAGCCGGTGGTCGTGCGCAAGGTGCACGAGGCGTTCCTGGCCTCCCGCGATCTGTCGCTGGAGGAGGTCGGCAAGGTGGCCGAGCAGGCCGCGCGCTGGGAGACCTTCGACGAGCAGGTGCTGGAGCGCTACTTCACGACGCTGGACTTCCGCTTCGGCCCGGACCAGCTGCGCGGTGTGGCGGAATTCGCCCGCAGAACGGGAGAAACGACCGGTTATCCGGCGGACGTGCGGGTGGACCTTCTGGAGGACCCGCGGGCCTGAGGTCCGATTCCGGCGGCGAATTCCGCGGGTGGGTCGGGTGCGGGTGTGCGGTCGGCATACCAATGCGTCCCGACGGCACTGGGATGGTGTTCCCGGTGCGCGCGGAAGTCGTACGGGGGGCGTACGGGAGCCGCGCGGAAGGTGCGTAGAAGTCGTACGGAAGTGCACGGAAGTCGCACGGAAATCGTACGGAAGACATGGACGGGGCGGCGGAAAGTCGCCGGGAAGTCGCCGGGAATTCACCGAGGGCGGCCGAAAGGGCCGCACGGATTCCTTCGGGGAGTGCCGGAAGGGCGCCTCAGGGTCCCTGGATGGCTCCTGGGAAAGGGGCAACAATCCCGCGCGGGCGTCTCTCGGACCTGTCGAAGCCCGGCGGGAAAACCGGTAAGGCGTACGCGTCGGCAAGGTGTACGAATCGTACGCATCGGCAGGCATCGGAAAGCCGTACGGAATGCTCCGTGGCGCGCACCGGGTCGCGCGCCACGTCGCGTCACGTCACATCACGGCGCGGGCGTCGGCCCCGGTATCACCTTGCTGATCCACTGCATGGTTCCGTCGTCCATGCCCCGGACGTACCCCCTGGCGTTGTGGCCGCCGCCTTCGATCACCTGGAGGCGGGTCTTGATCGGCCCCTTGCCGTATTTCTTCATGAAGGATTCCAGCTTGGCCCGGCCGCCCTCCTTGGTGCCGATCTGGAAGGCGAGGTGCACGTCCGGCGCACCGGGCCGGGCGATCAGGCTCTTGGCCAGCTGCTCGGGGTCGTTGGCCCGCATCTCCTTCTCGTGGCCGCGCCACAGCGGCGAGTCCGGCCGCAGGTCCGGGCCGCTGGCGATCACGGCCTTGAACCGGTCGGGGTGCTGGAGCACCTGCTTGAGGCCCACGAAGGCGCCGGACGACGAGCCCATGAAGGCCCAGCCGTCCCGCGAGGTGAAGGTGCGGAAGTTGGCCTTGACCAGGTCGGGGACGTCGTCGGACATCCAGGTGCCCATCTTCGGCTGCCCCGGGATGTCACTGCCGTCGTAGTAGTTCTTGTTGTCCGCGTTCAGGACCGGCATCACGACGATGAACGGCTTGCTCTTGCCCGACTTCGACCACTCGCTGATGCTGCTCTGCAGCTTCAGGTCGGTTCCCATCCAGTAGTTGACCGGGTAGCCGGGGCCGCCGGGCAGCGCGATGAGGACCGGGAAGGCGCTCTTGGCGTACTTCTCCTCGTAGTACTCCTTGGGGGCCCAGACCCAGACCTTGCCCGTGAAGCCGGACTTCTTCCCGTGCAGCGTGGTCACGCCGATCTTGGTGCCGTCGTCCAGCGTGTTCGCCGTCGTGAAATCCGCGCGCGGGCCCGTGGGCATCCGTACCCGGGGATCGGACGTACCGGAGGACCCGCCCTTTCCGGCGTCGCCCGAGCCGCCGCCGGGGCCGGTCCGGTCGAAGGACATCGGGTCGCCGTTGTCGGAGAAGACATCGAAGGCGTTCAGTACGGGGACGGACGCCAGCCCGAGGACGGCGACGGCCGCGCCGATCCACAGGAACCGCTTGCGCCGCCCGGCGCGGGCCCGCCGCGGCCGGGAACGCCGGCCGGGGCGGCCGGGGCGGTCAGGCCCTCCGGGCCCTTCGGGCCCCGGCCCGTGCTGGACGTAACCGTACGAGGGCTGCTGCGCCGAGCCGTACGAAGGCGGCTCGGCGGAGCCGTACGAGGGCTGCTGCCCGGCATGATGCTGCACGGAAGTACTCCGGTCGGTGAGCTGCCCCGCAGGACATGTCGGACTGTTGCTGGCGTTCCTCCTCTTTGGAGGCGAAAGCCGCTGTGCCGGTTCACCGGACCCGGCATGACCTGGGTCATAGGCCCCTAGGCTGGTGCGGGATCCGGGCCGGGAGGGGGAGGCGAGGCGATGGAGCCGCTGGGGGCGGACGATCCGCGCGTCATCGGTGCGTACCGGCTGCTGGGCCGGCTCGGCGCGGGCGGCATGGGCCGGGTCTACCTGGGCCGCAGCGCGGGCGGCCGGACCGTCGCGGTGAAATCGGTGCACGCGCGGCTCGCCGCCGACGATCGGTTCCGGGCGCGCTTCCGGCGCGAGGTGGAGTCCGCGCGCCGGGTCGGCGGCGCCTGGACCGCGCCCGTACTGGACGCCGACCCGGAGGCCCCCGTCCCCTGGGTGGCCACCGGTTACGTCGCCGGGCCCTCGCTCACCCGGGCCGTCGAGGACTTCGGCCCCCTGGACGCCTCCGCCGTACGGACGCTGGGCGCCGGGCTGGCCGCGGCGCTGGCCGCCGTACACACCCACGGCCTGGTGCACCGCGACGTCAAACCGTCCAACGTCATGCTCACCCTCGACGGCCCGCTGCTGATCGACTTCGGCATCGCCCGCGCCATGGACGGCGGCGCCGCGCTCACCGCCACCGGCGTCCAGGTCGGCTCGCCCGGCTACATGGCACCCGAGCAGATCCTGGGCCGGGACGTCACCGGCGCCTGCGACGTGTTCTCGCTCGGCGCGGTACTGGCGTACGCGGCCACCGGGACCGGCCCGTTCACCGGGGACAGCTCGGCCGCCCTGCTCTACAAGGTCGTCCACGAGGACCCCGACCTGGGCCCCGCCCTCACCGGCGAACTGCGCGAGGTGACCGCGGCCTGCCTGGCGAAGCGGCCCGGGGACCGGCCCGCGCCGGGGAAGATCGTGCGGCGGCTGGGCGGTGCGGCGGAGGCACGCGGCGCTGGATGGCTGCCTGCACCGCTGATCGAGCGGGTCAGCCGACAGGCTGTGGAACTGCTGAATCTGGACGGGCGGGTGGCCCCGGGCGCGGACGTGAGCCCGAGCCCGGACGTAGGCGTGAGCCCGGACGAGCCCGCCGGTCACATGGCGGGGGCCTTCGGGCCGCCGGACCCCTCGTACGGTTCCGGCCTCGTCCCCTTCGACGCCATGGCCGCCGCCCCGGCCGCCACCTCGCCACCCCAATCCCACCCTCAACCTCACCCCCACCCCTCCTGGCCAACACCGGGCGGAACCACGCAGCCGCCGCCACCCCCTTCCAAAGAACGCCGCCTCACCTTCAACGGCGTCCTCGGCGGCGGGGCCAACGGCTCCGGCCGTCGCAGGCTGAGCTGCACGCTCGTGCTTTCCGTGGCCGGTGTGCTCGCCGCGGCGACGACCGCCGTGTTCGTCTTCCGGCTGCTGCCGGGGCAGGGCGGCGACGGCGACAGGGACGCGGCCGCGAAGCCGCCCGCCAGCGGGCAGTCCACGGCGCCCGGGGACACCCGGCCCGGCGCGTCGGCCGTTCCCGAGCCGTTCCTCGGCACCTGGACCGGCACGGTCATCACCCGCCACGACCTCCCCAACGGCACCATCACCAGCACCATCACCCCGGGCGCCAAGGGCGACTACGTGGTCCGCACCACGTACGACTTCCTGATCGCCCGGTGCGAGGCCAAGGCCGAGCTGGTGTCCGCCACCGCCACCGCGCTGACCCTCCGGGAACGCACGGACGGCAAGCCGGGACCCGGCTGTACGGGGGCCGAGGCGGCCGTCACGTACACGCTCGGCAAGGACGGCAGGCTCGCCTTCGCCTCCGACGACGAGGCGGGCGGCCGTCCCCACGCGTCCCTGAAGAAGACGGGCGGCTGACCCGGCACGTCCCGGAGGGGCGGCGGCCGGGCCGCCTGCGCCGCCCGCCGCCGGTGGTGCCGGACCGCTGGCGTACGCTGGTTCGGTCGTTATGCCCGCCTCCGAAGGGACGCCCGGTGACCGAGAACGCCGACCTTCAGTCCGTACTCGACCGTGCCGCGGAGGGCGGGCGGATCACGCCCGAGGAGGCGCTCGACCTGTACCGCTTTGCGCCGTTGCACGCGCTGGGCGCCGCCGCCGACGCCGTGCGCCGCCGCCGTTACGCGGGTACGGAGCACATCGCGACGTACATCATCGAGCGCAACATCAACTACACCAACGTGTGCGTGACGGCCTGCAAGTTCTGCGCGTTCTACGCCGCGCCCAAGGACACCGCCAAGGGCTGGACCCGCGACCTCGACGACATCCTGCGCCGCTGCGCGGAGACCGTGGAGCTGGGCGGCACCCAGATCATGTTCCAGGGCGGCCACCACCCGGACTACGGCGTCGAGTACTACGAAGAGCACTTCTCCGCGATCAAGAAGGCGTTCCCCCAGCTGGTCATCCACTCCCTCGGCGCCTCCGAGGTCGAGCACATGGCCCGCATCTCCAAGACCACCGTCGAGGACGCCATCCGCCGCATCCACGCCGCGGGCCTGGACTCCTTCGCCGGCGCCGGCGCCGAGCTGCTGCCGGAGCGCCCGCGCAAGGCCATCGCCCCGCTGAAGGAGTCCGGCGAGCGCTGGCTGGAGATCATGGAGACGGCGCACAGGCTGGGCGTCGAGTCCACGTCCACCATGCTCATGGGGACGGGCGAGACCAACGCCGAGCGCATCGAGCACCTGCGCATGATCCGCGACGTACAGGACCGCACGGGCGGCTTCCGCGCCTTCATCCCGTACACCTACCAGCCCGAGAACAACCACCTCAAGGGCCGCACCCAGGCGACGATCTTCGAGTATCTGCGGATGATCGCGATCGCCCGGATCTTCCTCGACAACGTCGCCCACATCCAGGGCTCCTGGCTGACCACCGGCAAGGAGATCGGCCAGCTGTCGCTGCACTACGGCGCGGACGACCTCGGCTCGATCATGCTGGAGGAGAACGTGGTCTCCTCGGCCGGCGCCAAGCACCGCTCCAACCGCCAGGAGATCATCGACCTGATCCGCAAGGCGGGCCGCGTACCGGCGCAGCGCGCGACCACCTACGAGCACCTGGTCGTCCACGACGACCCGGCCGACGACCCGGTCGACGAGCGCGTGGCCTCCCACATCTCGTCCACCGCGATCGAGGGCGGCACGGCACACCCCGAGCTGAAGCTCGTCGACGCGAACTGATCCCGCCGTGCTGACGATCCACCGCGTGCACGCCGTCCGCCTTGCAGCGGACGGCGCCCCGGTCCCCGGGCACGCGGTCGTCGTCTCCGGTGACCGCATCGAGGCGATCGGCCCGTACGAGGAGCTGTACGAGCGGTACGGCGAGCGCGCCCGGGTCCGCGAGTGGGACGGCGTCCTGACCCCCGGCCGCCACGAACCGGACGGCACGGCCTACCTGGAGGCCGCCTACCACCCCGACCCGCGCGAGGCCGACGACCTGGGCACGGCCCCGCTGACGGGCGACGCGCTGACCGCCCTCGGCATGACCGAAACCCGCTGGGGCGCCAGCGCCCGCCGCGGCCTCCAACGCCTCCTCGCCACCGGCACCACCTCGCTCACCGGCCCCTTCACCCACCCCGCGGTCCGCACGGCGGTGGCTCGCTCGGGGCTGCGCGAGCGGCCGGGGAGCCTGGCGGCAGGTGCTCCGGCGGACTTCGCGGTGTTCGGGGAGAGTGGCGCCTGCCTGGTGACGGTCCTGGGCGGGCGGCTGGTCCACCGGGGACGCTGACCGTCCACACCGTCAACGCCGAGAAGCGCCCCCGTCACTTCGTGTGACGGTACTGTCGTATTCAGGACCGTGATCCGCACTCGCGTCCACACTCGCGTCCATGGGAGCAGTGATGAGCACTGACCGGCGGCTGGAGAAGGCGACTCCGGAGACCTGGATGTTCCCGCCTGCCGACGGCTGGACGCACGAGCAGGTCAAGGAACTGGACCTCCCCTTCGACTGGGAACTCGTGGATGGAGTGATCGTGGCGCGGGGGCAGACGGTTCCTTGGCACAACCGGGTGCGCGACCGGCTTCTGCGGTCGCTGGAGGACGCGCAGTGCGAGCCGTACGAGGTTCTGGCCGAGCAGAGTGTCCGGCTCAACGAGCGCAACACCCCCAAGCCCGACGTGGTCGTCTTCGATGCTCACGGGCAAGATCTCTGGGAGCTGGAGTGCGTGCCCATCCAGTGGGTCGTTCTCGTGGTCGAAGTGGTGTCGGCCGGGTCGCAACAGGACGACCGGGTCCGCAAGCCGGCGCTGTTCGCGGCAGCGGGGGTGCCCTACTTCTGGCGGGTCGAGCAGGGTGCGGACAGAGTCCCTGTGGTGCACGAGTTCTGGCTTCATCGGGAGATGGGCACCTACATCCCGGCCCCGGAGCACCCTGTACACCGCGAAAAGCTGGAAACCCCGCACCCTTTCCCCAACAGCATCGACCTGGCGGGTCTCGTCCGCCGCTGACTCGTCAGCGACGCGTAAAGGCGCCCGTCTCTTCCGTCAGGACCCCGTCAACGCAACCGGAATCCCGGCTACCGCCCGGCAGGATCTTTCTCGCGGGGACGGCCGATTCGGCCGCTCACGATGCTTCGCACCTGATGCAGCACCGCTGGACCGCCCGGATGTTCTGAGGGGGGCATCGGGCCGTCCCCGTCCAAAGTCTTTTCGGGGCGTGGGGGACAATGGGCGGGTGACCCGAGCCTCCCTGGACAAGCAGCCGCAGGATGTCGCCGCGATGTTCGACGACGTGGCGGCGCGCTACGACCTGACCAATGATGTGCTGTCCCTCGGGCAGTCGCGGCTGTGGCGCAAGGAGGTGGACCGGGCCGTGGCGGCGCGGCCCGCCGAGCGTGTGCTCGACCTTGCCGCCGGGACGGGGACCTCCTCGCTGCCCTTCACCCGCGCCGGCGCGTACGTCGTGCCCTGTGACTTCTCCGTGGGCATGCTGCGCGAGGGCAAGAAGCGCCACCCGTGGATGCCGTTCGTGGCCGGTGACGGCATGCGGCTGCCCTTCGCGGACGATGTGTTCGACGCCGTCACCATCTCCTTCGGGCTGCGCAACGTGCAGGACACGGACGCCGCGCTGGCCGAGCTGTACCGGGTGACCAAGCCGGGCGGCCGGGTCGTCATCTGCGAGTTCAGCGAGCCGACGTGGGGGCCGTTCCGTACGGTCTACACGGAGTACCTGATGCGGGCGCTGCCGCCGGTGGCGCGTGCGGTGAGCAGCAACCCGGACGCGTATGTGTACCTCGCCGAGTCCATCCGGTCCTGGCCCAACCAGCCCGCGCTGGCCGCGCGCCTCCAGCGGGCGGGCTGGTCGGAGGTGGCCTGGCGCAACCTGACGGGCGGTGTGGTGGCGATGCACCGGGGGACGAAGCCGAAGCCGAAGGCGTGACGGCCGGGGGCCGCCCCGGCCCCCGCCCACCTGCCCCCTCACAACTCCAGCCGAAAGCAGAACCCTTCCTGCCCGCCCGGCGTACGGAACGTCTCCGCGTGCCGCATGCCGAGCCGCCGTGTCACGGCGATGGACCGTTCGTTCCCGGACGCGACCATCGCCACCACGCTCCGTACGCCCGCGGCCCGTACCGCCTCCAGTGCGGCGCGGGCCGCCTGTGTCGCGTACCCCTTGCCCCAGTGCGCCCGCCCCAGCCGCCAGCCGATCTCGATCTCGCCCACCGGGCCCCAGTCGCGCGGCCACGGCTGTGCGCCGGTGAAGCCGAGGACGGCGCCGGCCTCCTCGCCGCCGGCGCCGGTACCGATCATCGAGTACAGGCAGAATCCGTGTTCCGCGTGGTGCCGCCGCTGCCGTGCGGTCAGTTCCTGGTAGACGGACAGTTCGGCGGGGGCGCCGCCGTGGAACTCCATCACGTCCGGGTGGGCGAACACCCGGTGCCAGTGCAGCGCGTCCTCCTCGGACGGCACCCGGAGCGTGAAGCCCGCCGCGGACGGTGGCCGCGGTGCCGGGAACGGCTGTGCCTGTGGCTCGTGCATGGACCGACCAACCCTTCAGATCCTGATCAGCAGTGCCCCCATAGACTGACGGGGCCCAGTGCCGGTCGGCACCCAGATATCGACTTCCGGGAGATCCCGCCGTGACCGAATCCGCGACTGAGTCCGTGAGCGAGTCCGTGAGCGCGTCCGTGACCACCCCCCGCTCCGAGCACCGCGCGGATGTCATCGTCGTCGGGGCCGGTCCGGCCGGCTCGGCGACCGCGTACCACCTCGCCAAGTCCGGCCTGGACGTCCTCCTCCTGGAGAAGACCGCCTTCCCGCGCGAGAAGGTCTGCGGCGACGGGCTGACCCCGCGCGCCACCAAGCAGCTGATCAACATGGGGATCGACATCTCCGAGGAGGCGGGCTGGCTGCGCAACAAGGGGCTGCGCATCATCGGCGGCGGCAACCGCCTCCAGCTCGACTGGCCGGACCTGGCCTCGTACCCGGACTACGGTCTGGTCCGCAAGCGCGACGACTTCGACGAGCAGCTCGCGCGCCAGGCGCAGAAGGCGGGCGCGCGCCTGTACGAGCGCTGCAACGTGGGCGCGCCGGTCATCAACGACCTGACCGGCCGTATCGAGGGCGTCCAGGCGAAGCTGGGCGAGGAGAAGACGCCGGTCACCTTCCACGCCCCGCTCGTGGTCGCGGCGGACGGCAACTCCACCCGCCTCTCGCTGGCGATGGGCCTGCACCGCCGCGAGGACCGTCCGATGGGCGTCGCGGTCCGTACGTACTTCACCTCGCCCCGGCACGACGACGACTACCTCGAATCCTGGCTGGAGCTGTGGGACCGCCGCGGCGCGCAGGACCGGCTGCTGCCCGGCTACGGCTGGATCTTCGGCATGGGCGACGGTACGAGCAACGTCGGCCTCGGCGTGCTGAACACGTCCGCCTCCTTCAAGGAGCTGGACTGGCGCGAGATCCTCAAGGCGTGGTGCGCCTCGATGCCCGCCGACTGGGGCTACACCCCGGAGAACATGACCGGCCCGATCCGCGGCGCCGCCCTCCCCATGGCCTTCAACCGCCAGCCGCACTACACGCGGGGCCTGCTGCTCGTCGGTGACGCGGGCGGCCTGGTCAATCCGTTCAACGGCGAGGGCATCGCGTACGCCATGGAGTCCGGTGCGATCGCCGCCGAGGTCATCGTGCAGGCGCACGCCCGCGCCACGTACGCGCAGCGTGAGCTGGCCCTCCAGCGCTACCCGAAGATCCTCAAGGACACCTACGGCGGCTACTACTCGCTCGGCCGCGCCTTCGTGAAGCTCATCGGCAACCCCAAGGTCATGAAGATCGCCACCCAGCGCGGTCTGACCCACCCCATGCTGATGCGCTTCACCCTCAAGATGCTCGCCAACCTCACCGACCCCACGGGCGGCGACGCGATGGACCGCATCATCAACGGTCTGAGCAAGGTGGCGCCGAAGGCGTGACGCGGTCCGCGTCCCTGCCCCCGACCCCGGCTGCGACCCCGTCTCCACCCCCGTCTCCACCCCTGTCTCCACCCCCGTTGCATCGAAGGATGTAGCCGCACGCAGCCGCTTCTCGTCGTAGCGGACGAAGAAGTGGCCGCTGCGCGCCCCGACGATGGTGGGGAAGCTGGCACCGGCGGTGGGAGACGGCGTGGCGGGAACGGAGACGGCGGAGGTTGCGACAGGGGCACGGGTGGCTCCTGTGGCCGGCGGGGGCGGGGCCGCGCGGTTGCCCCTGCTGGATGTGCTGCGCGGCGTCGCGATTCTCGGGACGTTGATGACCAACGTCTGGATCTTCGCGGCGCCCGGCGCGGAAGCGGGCGTCCTGAAGGGCGGCGCCGCCATGTCGGTGTTCGACTCGTCGTGGTCGGGGCTGGCGGAGGGGACCTTCCGGTTCCTCGCGGACGGCAAGTTCCTGTCGATGCTGACGATGCTGTTCGGCGTCGGCCTCGCCATCCAGTTCCGGTCCGCCGCCAAGCGCGGCCGCACCTGGCCCGGCCGCTACAAGTGGCGGGCGCTGTTCCTCTTCGTCGAGGGCACCGTCCATTTCGTCCTCGTCTTCGCGTGGGACGTGCTGATGGGGTATGCGGTCGTCGCGCTCCTGGTGGCCTGGCAGTTGACGCGTACGGCACGTACGCAGCGGGTGCTGATGGCGGTGGCGGGCGGTGTGCACGTGGCGGTGCTGGCGCTGCTGACGGCCGCCGCGCTCGGCAGGTCCTCCAAGGGGAGCGGCGGGGGTGGCGGGGCCAGTGCCGAGGCGGTCGCGCTGTACGCCGACGGCGGCTATCCGGAGCAGATCGCGTTCCGCCTGCACAATGCGGTCGGCCTGCGCATCGAGCCCGTCGTCTCGTTCGCCCTGCTGGTCTTCCTCTTCCATCTCGGTGTACGGCTGTTCCGTGCGGGTGCCTTCGCCGCGGACGCGAACGGGCGGCGCATCCGGCGGCGGATGTGCGTCTGGGGCCTGGGCGTCGGCCTTCCGCTCAACGCCCTCACGGCGGCGGCCGGTTCGGACTTCTATCTGCTGGGCCGGTACGGCGCGGCCCCCGTCGTCGCGATCGGCTACCTGGGCCTCATCGGCCTGATCGTCGACCGTGTGCGCCGGCCCGGCCCGCTCACCGCGGGGCTCGGCGCGATCGGCCGTACGGCGCTGTCCTGCTACGTCCTCCAGAACGTGCTGTGCATGCTGGCCTGTTACGGCATCGGCCTCGGCCTGGCCGCGCGCTGGGCGGATCACGGGCCGTGGTGGGTGATGGGCCTGTGGGCGGTGGTGTGCGTGGTGCTGTTCACCGGGGCCCGGCTGTGGCTGCGGCACTTCGAGCACGGGCCGCTTGAGACCGTACAGAAGCGGCTGCTCCGGTCCTGAGGTGGTGGGGCGCCTGGACGTTGCGGAGCGCGGACGGGCGTTGCGGAGCCGGGGGTTCCGCCTCGGCCGCCGGCTGCTGCGTACGGCAGGCGCGGCAGCGCGTCACCGGCGGGTCCTGGCTTCCGGGCGGGGCCGAGTCCACGAAGGGCCGGTCGCAGCCTGTGCAGCACATCCGGACGGGCGCGGGCCCGGCGGGCCTCGGCGATGTGCCGGGCACCACGGGAAGGACGGGAAGCGGCGGCGGCAGCCACTCGCTGAGCCGGTGCTCCAGGAGCGCGGCCGGGCGGAAGATGGTGCCGAGGGGCAGGGCCGAGGCGAGCGTACGGACGATGTTCGCGGGCGGTACGCCACGGTCGAGCCACGCCACCACCGCCGGGGCCAGCCGGCTCACATCGCGCACGGAGAGCGTCAGCCGCGCGTCGACGAGGCGGAGGGAGGTGAGGAGGTCGGTGGCGGGGGTGGGGATGAGGG